>JAJDHP010000025.1 GCA_030266245.1 Methanimicrococcus sp. OttesenSCG-928-J09 | reverse complement strand
GCGTTCGGCAGGTGCATATAATAGACAAATTAAAAAGATAAAATAAAAACAACAAAATCGAAAATAACAAAATAGAAACGAATAATCAACAAACAAAATAGAACTAACAATCAATAAACAAAACAAAAACAAAAAAAAGATTAAGCAGATGCAAGCAACGGTGTGCTGCCGCCTTTCTGCTTTTTCGGATTAATCTGATTTTTATCAATGCTGATGTAAAGCGCGTGGTCCAAAACGAAAAGCATGGACAGGATGAATGCAATCGGCTCGGCAAAAATACAGCCGATTGTAACGCTGACAATCGCAAGCAAGAACAATATGAATGCAAATCCGGTGGAGGATGCGAAACGCAGATTCAAAAGACTGCCGCTTCCGATAACCGATTTTTTCAGATCAGATGACATTTTGATGTGATACGCGAGCAATACAATGCCGATAAGCGGTGTTAAATAAACAAAAATTTCAGGCACGGTGCCCAAATACCAAAGAAGAGCATATGCCAAAATAATATAAAATCCGAGAAAAGCATTGATGCCTTCCAAAACTTTGAATTTGGACATCAGAGTTTCCCGAAAGAGTCTTTTCATTACCATAATAATCACTCAATAGTGTAACAAATATAACGTACAAGTGTATAACGCGTACAAATTAATGTACAAATTAACATACAAATATAACATACCTGATCGGCTAAACAAGATAAACATGACCGGCCAAATACAAAGATTTTAATAAAGATATCGGCAAACGCGCCGCACAATTATAACATACATACAAACAACGAAAAAAATTCATTGCATTAAAAGTAAAGGTGTGAACATGTATAAAAAATATATTCTATTTAGAAAATAAGATACAATTCATTTGAAAAATGAGTAACTTATTTGAAAAACAAGTGTAGCTCATTTGAAAACGTATAAATGTAATTCATTTTAAAAATAAAAAGAAAAGAATGAGAAAAGTAAAAAGAATTAATTTTCGAGAACAATCTCGATATTAATGTCTTTGGGTACTTGAATTCTCATCAATTGGCGAAGCGCACGTTCATCGGCAGCGAGGTCGATGAGTCTTTTGTGGACGCGCATTTCCCAGTGATCCCAGGTTGCAGTTCCATCGCCGCTCGGGCTTTTTCTTGTCGGAACAACCAATTTTTTGGTCGGAAGCGGAACAGGACCTGAAATGCTGACACCGGTTCTTTCGGCAATTGCCTTGACTTGGTTACAAACACTGTCAAGGTCTGTCGGGCTGATTCCCGATAATCTGATTCTTGCTTTTTGCATGGCTTGACTCTCCTAAAAAAAAGGAAATTAGGAAGAAAGATTACTCTTTCTTCTTAACGCTGAGACAAACGCCTGCTGCAATGGTCATACCCATGTCACGGACAGCGAATCTGCCGAGCTGCGGGATTTCTTTTGCGGGTTCAAGAACCATGGGTTTGGTCGGTTTGAAGGTAACGATTGCTGCGTCACCTGCTTTGATAAATGCAGGGTTTTCTTCACTGGGCTGACCTGTTTTCGGGTCGAGTTTTTTGTCGATGGACATAAACATACAAGCGACCTGAGAGGTGTGGCTGTGGAAAACCGGGGTGTAACCGACTGTAATTGCGGACGGGTGCTGAAGAACAACAATCTGTCCGGTAAATTCGTCAGCGACTGACGGCGGTGCGTCTTTGGGACCGCAAACGTCTCCTCTTCTGACATCGTTCTTACCGATACCACGGACGGACCAGCCGATGTTGTCACCGGGGACAGCCTGCGGAATTTCTTCGTGGTGCATTTCAATGGACTTGACTTCACCGGTTGCATTGGAGGGCATGAAAACGACCTGGTCGCCTTTCTTCATGATACCTGTTTCGACACGGCCGACAGGGACAGTTCCGATACCGGAAATGGTGTAAGCGTCTTCAACAGGGATTCTTAACGGAAGGGATGTGGGCTTCTCGGGTTCTTTCAAGTTGTTGAGTGCCTGGATAACGGACGGACCTTTGTACCAGGGTGTGTTTGCACTGTTTTCTTTGATGTTGTCGCCTTCGAATGCGGAGGTCGGAATGAAGGGGATCTCGTCAGGTTTGAATCCGATCATTCTTAAGATCTTAGAAACTTCTTCAACGACTTCTTTGTATCTTGCTTCATCGTATTTTGCTGCGTCCATTTTGTTAACAGCGACGATAAGCTGGTTGATACCGAGTGTCTTGGAAAGGAAGATGTGTTCCTTTGTCTGTGCCATAACACCATCGGGTGCTGCGACGACGAGAACAGCTGCGTCAGCCTGGGAGGCGCCGGTAATCATATTCTTAACGAAGTCTCTGTGACCCGGACAGTCCACGACTGTGAAGTAGTATTTTTCTGTGTCGAATCTCTTGTGAGCAATGTCGATTGTGATACCTCTCTCTCTTTCTTCTTTGAGGGAGTCCATAACCCATGCGAATGCGAAAGATTCTTTACCTTTCAATTTTGCTTCTTCTTTGAATTTTTCGATGACGTGGGGCGGAACTGCTCCGGTCTCGAACATTAATCTACCGACGAATGTGGACTTGCCGTGGTCAATGTGACCGATGACGGCTAAGTTCATGTGGGGTTTCTCTGCTGCCATAATAGATTTCTCCTTTAGTTTAGTTTACGTAAATATACGTGCTTTAATAATTTTTATATCATCTTTGATGATTGTGAAAATCGGTGCCACCGAAATGATAAATGATAACGGTTTACTCAACCGTGAAAAACATGAAAGATTTTCCGATGAGTGAAGAACATTTCAATATTAAACCGTTTCGCCAATTTACGCTCTTTTTCGATAGGCATTCGCGAAGTAGTTGACTTATAAACACACTTTGATATAAAAAGATATGGGCACCGATGGATTTCGGTACCTTTTCATATATAAACAAAGGTTGTTTTTTTGACAACTTTTTACGAATTATTCTGATTTTCCTTGAATTTTCGATTCGATTCGAATTACATTTCCAGGTAGTCAGCTGCTCTCGGAAGTTCTTTCTTCAAGCCCTTTCTCTCTCTGATCTTTGCAACGATTTCCGGTGCAAGGCTGCCCGGAACGATTTCGAATCCGTTGAATTCAGTACTCCACATAGCGCGGCCTTCGGTTGCTGAGCGGATGTCGCCTGCAAATCCGAAAAGCTCGGAAACGGGTGCACGGGATTCAATGATTGTCAAGTCGCCTTCGCTCTGCATATCAATAATGCTGCCGCGTCTGCCCTGAATTTCTTTTGTGGCGCCGCCCATGTTGTTTTGGGGCACCTGAATGAAGACTTTCTGGTACGGTTCGAGCAAAGTGTCTTCGGCCATAAGCATTGCTGCCTGAATTGCCTGACGGGATGCCGGAATGACCTGTGCGGGACCTCTGTGAATTGCGTCTTCGTGGAGTTTTGCATCACGGAGAATGATTTTCACATTGGAGACAGGTTCTCTTGCGAGCGGACCTGCTTTCATGACTTCTTCAAAACCGTCTAAAACGAGTTCCATGGTTTCGTTGAGGTACTGAATACCTTTGGTCATGTCAAGGTAGATGTTGTTGCCGTAAATTGCGGCAATGCTCTTTGCTTCATCCTTGTCCATACCGACTGCCATTAATTTTTCACGTCTTTCGAGTTCTTCCATTCTCATGGAAATTTCGCCTTCACGGATCAAATTAACAATTGCATCGTCGAGCGGTTCAACATCAATGTAGAAGCGGTTGTGTCTGTTGGGGGATTTACCTTCAACGTTTTCAACTTTCTTTTTGATGGTTTCACGGTAAACGACGATCGGCGGGTTGGTAATGATTTCAACACCTTTGTCACGCTCAATTCTGTGCGCGATAACTTCAAGGTGGAGCTCACCCATACCGGCCATCAAGTGCTCACCGGTTTCTTCGTTCAAAGTGATCTGAAGTGTCGGGTCTTCTTTTGCGACCTGTCTGAGAACTTCAACCAATTTCGGAAGGTCCTTTGTGTGTTTGGCTTCGACGGAAACGGTAATAACAGGTTCACTGACGTGTCTGATGCTTTCAAAAGGCGTCATACCGTCAAGTGTTGTGATTGTGGAACCGACGATCGCTTCTTTCAAACCAGTAACGGCTGCGATGTTTCCTGCGGGGATGTTTTCCACTTCAAGTCTTTCCGGGCCCATGAAAATACTGACCTGCTGGATTCTGCTCTTTTTAGCGGAACCGGAGGTGTAAACTTCTAAACCGCGGGTGAGTGTACCGCTGAAAAGTCTGCCTGTTGCGACTTCACCGGCGTGCGGGTCCATTGAAATGTCAGTAACCATGAATGCGAGATCACCTTTCGGGTCTGCAGCGTTCATAGACTTGCCGATTTCAGAATCTCTTTCGCCGTGCCAAATTGCTTTAACTCTTTCCTGCTGAGCATTGACCGGGTTGGGCAAGTGGCTGATAACCATGTCGTTTAAGGTTTCATGGAGCGGGCATTTTTGTGCCAATGTCTTCATGTCGCCGTTTGTACAGAAATCATAAACATCATTGAAAGAAATTTGTGTTTTCTGCATCATCGGAACACTGATGGCCCAGTTGTAGAGAGCGGAACCGAATGCGACACTGCCGTTTGCAGCGTCAACACGCCAGCCCTGTTTATATCTCTCAGGGTTCATGTTTTTGATGAGTTTGTTCACGTGGTCAATGAGTTTTCCGAGACGGACCTGCATTTCCTGCGGGTCGACCTGAAGTTCATTGATCAAACGGTCAACTTTGTTGATGAACAAAACCGGACGGACATATTCTCTGAGAGCCTGTCTGAGAACGGTTTCGGTCTGAGGCATTGTACCTTCAACAGCATCAACGACGACGACAGCGCCGTCAACGGCACGCATTGCACGTGTCACGTCACCACCGAAGTCAACGTGACCCGGTGTGTCGATAAGGTTAATGAGGTATTCTTTGCCGTCGTAGGAGTGAACCATTGAAACGTTGGATGCATCAATAGTGATACCACGAGCCTGTTCTTCTTCATCAGAGTCCATGAACATTTGTTTTCCGGCAAGTTCTGATGAAATCATTCCGGCACCACTGAGTAAGTTGTCGGAAAGTGTTGTTTTACCGTGGTCGATGTGAGCGACAATACCGATGTTACGAATCATTTCGGGGTTGCCCATAAGAGCGGTCACACGCTCGACCATTTGTTTTCTTTTTCCCATAATCCTGACCTTTGTATTATATTATTAGAGATAAGGCGGCTTTTTTCAATCACCCCGAAAAAAGCCTAAAAGGGGAAGCATAAGACTTAACGGGCTGCTTTTGCAACACGTTCTTTGGCATCCTTTCTGCTGACAGAGAATGCTTTGGAGTCTGCGTTTGATGCTGCAATAAGTTCTGTTGCAAGACAGTCAGCGACCGAGCGCTTGGATTTGAAAGCGGCCTGGTGCGTACCGACGCAGATGTAGCGAAGTGCTGTATCAACGCGTCTCTGGGGTGCTGTGTCGACTGCTTTCGGAACAGAGATACCGCCGTACTTCAAACGAACGACTTCTTCTCTCGGACCTGCGTTTGCAATCGCGTCAACCAACACTTGAATCGGGTTTTTGCCGGTCTTTTTGTTGATTGTGTCAAAGGCTTCGTCCACTGTTCTCATGGCCACCTGCTTTTTGCCGGTGTTGGTTTCAGATCTCATCAAATTGTTGACGAGACGTTCAACGATTGAGATTTCGGACTTGTTGAATTGCTGTCTGGCGTGCTTTCCGCTTGAGTGGGGAACAGTCACTGCTTTTAAGCAGACATATTTTTTAATTCCGAGGTCAGTGACTTCGACTTCGGAGAGATCCCATTTACCGAACATTTTAGGTTCCATATATCTCATCTCCTCGGTTTTTCCATTCTTCCGATAACCATTTGCTGGAGCGGAACGTTGTTCACTGCGATCACTTTGAAACGGACGCCGGGAATATCACCCATTGCACCACCCATGCGGCCGCCGATTCTTTCAACTGTCACTTCGTCGTGTTCGTCGATGAAGTTAATAGCGCCGTCTCCGGGGCAGAATGCTGATACTTGTCTTCCGTTCTTGATGAGCTGAATTCTGACACATTTACGGATGGCAGAGTTGGGCTGCTTAGCTTCGACACCGATCTTTTCAAGAACAATGCCGCGGCCCTGGGGAGATCCTCCCAACGGGTCAGCTTTCACGTTCAAACCGAGCATGCGTCTGTTATATTCGTGGTCTTTCCATCTGGCCTTCAATCTTTGCTTTTTTAAGATTTGGCCTGCATAGTTTCCATTTGTCATAATTTAATCTCCTGATTAATATTGAATGATAAACCTTTGATTTTTGAGAATTTTTTCCTTATTTGAGAATCACATCGTCAATGTTGTGGTGCCTCTGCGCCAGCAATTTGACTTTTGAGATGTTCTTTCCGTTCTTTCCGATTGCGAGTCCTTTGTCTTTGGCGGCGACTTCAACTTCAGCCACTTTCTTGTCATTGACTTCTTTGAAAGTGACATTTTTAATTGTAATCACGGAGCCGAAGATATTTTTGATAAAGGTAGCCGGATCATCAGAATACTCCACGAGCTCGATGGGCTTATCAATTGCTTTTTTTGCGCGATTGATATTTTCTCCGCCTTTTCCGATAGCAAGACCCATTTCGCCTTGTTGGATGACATTGATAATTCTGTCACTTTCCACAATACAATCGAGAACTTTGGCGCTTGTGATGTCTTCAAAGCGTGCGATGTACTGCATTTCTTCAAAAGTGATTTTAATGCCGCTCATGGAAAAAACCTCTTAATAATCATTGATTCAGGCATCGGCCAGTGACAAAATGTCAGATTCGCCGGCATCTAAAATTGCCATTGCGGCGATGATGAAGGGTTTACCGCAGACCGGTCCGAGTTCTCTGCTTGTTCCGTCGTAAACGTAGACGGGAACATTGGACGATTCAATTTGCTTTTTGGTATCTTCCGGACAGTTCTTGGCCAAGATGATGATCTTAGCGTCGCCGGAAGCGGAAAGCTCAATCGCTTTTTTAGAGCCGATGACGACTTTACCGGTCTTCACGGCCTTGATTAATGCTTTATCGATATTGATATCCATTTTCTGTACCTCAAATCCTTGAGTGGCTTTACAAAATTGCGAAATAAAACGCCGACTGATAACAACAGACTGACGTCTCTATAAAAAAGTCACTGACAGGGTCATAGACTTTACAAACCCGAGGTTTGTTTCTCCCCGATTCTGCCAATCACGTACATTGCACATTATTTCCAAAGAAAAATTGTACAGGCAATGTACGCCTTCTGAAAAACAAATTCAGAAAACGGCGCAGAACCGGTTCACAATCTATAAAGAATACCGCAAAGATACCGTTTTTGTATTTAAATGTTTTTGAAAAAAATAGAACAACAAATAGAATTAACTTGATTTTGTTTCTATCAGACCTTTTTCATAATTTAGTCATTTAGGATTTATGAAACAATTTTTAGGATTAAATTTAGAATTAATTTAATTAATTTATTGATCAGACCCGATATATTTTAAAAATATATTATACAATTGTAAAACAATGGAAGAATTTAAAAAGAGTAATATCTCTTAAATTATTTAGATTGATTTGTGTGCCTTGAAAAAAACTGCACATTTTCCTTTTTAACCGAAATAATACCCCCTATTTCCCGATTCCGGAATCGACATCAGATTTCAATAAACCGGGAGGTTAAAAAACAAAGAGGTAAAAAGATGAAAAACTAATATATTTAATAACGGCAGGCTTACTTCTCATGTGTATACTCTCTCCTGCGGCAGCATAATTACATACCACACAACTAATCAATCAAAAATAAAGGAAACCGTTTATGAATATGTATAAACTGACAATAACACTTGGATGGATTTTAGTTTCTTTTGCGTTAATCGGAACGCTTGTTTCCTGTTTTTTAGAAATGCTTCATATGATAATTCTACCAGTCATGCTGCTCATTCTTCTGCTTGGATTTGTTTTATGGTGGTTTGCCGTTAAATCTGAAAAAGAAATGTCAACACAAATGAAAGGATGGATGAATCCAAATGTATTTCAAAAAATAATATTGTGGACGATTGCGGCAAACATTCTTTTTTGGTTTGTCCATTTAGCAGCTGTATATTTTTCCGATGTTGCCGGAAATATCAGTTCGTCCCCCGCAATAGGAAATCAATTAATAATCGTTTATATGCTTGGTATTCTAACAACACACATCATCTATTGCGTTTTGTATTTGATTATCGCAGGATTGATTAAAAAAGAAATTGAAAAAAACAACGCTTCTTGTTAAATCGGATGAAAAAAAGTTGAAAACGGAACTGAAAAATCAAGATAAATGAAAAAAACGGAGAAAAGAAATAATAAACAGAAAAAACGAAAGAAAAGCATGAGGAAAAAGCAATGTTGCCGTTTCTTCATGTCATCTTTTTTAAGAAAAATTTAAAGAATAGAATTAGTTTTTAAATTCTGTGTATCCACATTTGCCGCATGCGTTTCTGTTCTTGTGTTCGGACAAGAAAACGCCGGGGCCGCATTTCGGACAGAATTTGTTGACGCGGGTAACTTTATCGCCTTCGACTTTGTAATAATCTTTCACTGCCATGTCACTCACTCCGCTGCTTCTTCTTCAGCCGGTTCTTCGGCTGCTTCTTCGCCGGATTCTTCTTCGGCGGGCTCTTCTTCAACGACAGGTTCTTCAGGCATTGTGTTTCTCTTAAGAACGTGTTCGGGTTCCACAAGTTTCATGCGGTCTTCGGATTCGTAAAGTTTTGCGTATCCTTTAACGAGCTGGTGACCGTATTCGGATTCCATTTTCTGAACGATAAGCAAATCCACATTTGTGTTCAAAAGTGCTGCGAGTTTTTTTCTGACATCTGCGCGTGACGGAGTCGGACCTTCATATTCAACAATGAAATCCAGTTCTTTCCGGTTTAATAATTTGTTGTCTAAGTCTTTAACGATTTTAATATCCATAATTGAGCCTCCGATTTCCGATTCATAGATCGGCTTCGGATATAACGGGTCAAAAAGGTTGTTATCGGTTATAACCTTTTGGATGGGATTTTTTAAACATAGGATCCAAAAGCCATATATCTGCATAGACACACCTCAAATTGAGGTAAAATAATGAAACAGATAAACCATAATTATTGGGAAGGATATGAAGATCCGAAGCATGAGGCAGACAAGTATAATCCCGATCTGAGACGTGCAATGCAGAAACTATATGGCAGAAAAGGATTTGATTTTGGGAAAGTTGGCGATGATTTTTATGATACCGATAAAAGGAATCAATACCGACCTGACGGATATTCAACCTATACATCCCTTGATGAAAAGGACCCGAATTATTGGAGCAAAATGAAGTTCAGAGAAAATGCCATTGAGAACAACAAAGAGATATCAGACCGATGTGATTTATTAGCTAGAACTATCGCAGGAGAATTATTTTTTCCCTGCAGAGAATTGAATGGGAAAACAATAAACCAAATGCGTGGAACAAATGGAAACATAAATGATATGATGTATTTAACATTAGAAAACATCAGAAAATATTATGAAAAGGAACCCGAAGATTACCCTCTAAAAGAGACAATTGAAAGATATGGATACTTTTTCGACCGTTTCAATTCATTTGATGAATACATTGAGTATAATTTTTTACAGGACTTTGAATTATTGCCGAAAAAATTTCCGGCAAATGAGGAGGAACTCGTCGAATATTGGAAAAAGTCGATTGAATTTTTAGAGGCAAGATTGAAAAGAATCGAAAAATATGCGATACAAAACAATCTGTTCGAAAAATAACAAAAGATCTAAAAAGAGTGAAAACAGAAAATTAAAAGACATCAGCCAAGAATTCATTTAATTCTGCTGCTAACGTATTTTTTAATTCCTTACAAACAGGATCATCCGTTTTAATGCTGCGTGTATTTTTTTCAGTAAAAATAAGTCTCAGCATTTCACCCATTTCTTCTTTTTTATCTTCAGTTACTTTGACGCAGACCAAACCTTCATCGGGCTGACCGTAAAGAACGAGAGAACCGACATCAGAGAGCGCAATGACGGGGAGCGTTGCCAAATCTTCTTCACCGTCAACGCAGATACAAATGTGTTTTTCGGATGAGGAGAGAGCTTCTTTAATTGCGAGCACCATTTCACTGGAAATCATGCCGGCCGGATTTTTGACATAAACATTTACATAATCAGTACGCGTTGTAACCGCGGAAATCGCTTTAGAAACGGCCGAACGTTTTGTGTACTGATCGATAAAACAAAGGCGCGGCCTGACACCGGCTTTAAAAAGATTATAAGTCGTCACATCACCGACAGCGATGACAAGAGATTCATCAAGCGTGTCTTTGATTTGATGAATGACGTCGGGATTATCTCCCGGATAAAGTTTGCCGTACGGCTTTTTCAGCCGCGGGCGGAGTTCGACCGGAAGGTCAAAAAAAAGTTCCAAATCAGCGCACCTTCAATGCGTATTTGTCTGCCAAATCAATGTTCATCCGTTTGGCAATTTCGGATTTCAGCGGGTCAATAACGACCACGAGACCGGTCCATTCTTCCGCCAAATCAGAAGACTCGCAGATTTCGCAGGTGTCGCCGTTAATTAATCTCATACATTTTCTGCATACCTTTTCTGCCATAATATTCACCTTTTTCCTTTTTTAATAATAGCGGATTTAAGATCAGAAATCAAACCATAAATCAAATCATAAATTAAATCACAGATTAAATCCGCCGATAATAATAATGATTGACTGCAAAATGATTGCAATCAGTTGTTTTCAGCGTCTGCGGTTTCAGCAGCATCTTTCTTTTTGCCGCCTTTGCCGCCGTTTCTTTCGCGCGCTTCTTCAATCCATTGGATTCTGCCGAGCGCTGCCTGACGCATTGTCATACCGATCTTGCTTTCGCGCGGGTCACGTTCGTTAATGCTGACCGCAACGATTCTGGCACGCACATGGTCGCCCTCACCGAGCGCTTTCTTGCCGGTTTTGGAGACGAGTCTGCCGTTTTTAGAGTCGTAGGACATGAATTCGTCTGTAATCTGACTGACGTGTAAAAGACCATCCATCGGACCGATGCCGATGAAAACACCGAAGCTGACGGTTTCTAAAACTTCGCCTTCAATGACTTCCTGGTTTTCAGGCATGAACATGATGGCTTTGAATGTCACATCATAATAAACAGCGCCGTCGCCGTAAAGGATATGGCCTTCGCCGATGTTCTCGACATCGCATACCGCGACCAGACAGCCGATTTTTTTGTCAACTTTTCCTTCAAGCTTTGTTTTTAAGGCTTTTTTAACATTATCCATGACATCTTCGCCAAGAAGCGTCGGATCAATGCGGACCGTGTCGACAAGGGTCATTAATTTATACATAAATTTGAGTCTCCGATTGTGTTGGCAAACGCCCCGATAAAGAAACGCCAGCCGAATATGAATATTCACGCGAATTGATTCAATTGAAATTTAAATAATTTATAAATGTAATTTAAATGAAATTGATATAAATATGATTTAAATGAGCATAAATAATGAATTGATATAAAAGCGTTTTTGGATAGAACTCTTTCCCTTTTTTGTTCATCTTTATATTGGTATTTATTTAATTCATCTTTATTTTTAGTTCATCTTTATTTTTGAGTAATGATATCCAGCCGATTTGTCTGCCGCATGGAAACGACGACAACGTCTTTTGACATCAGTTTTTGCCGAAGACCGGCATCGTTTGTGAGAACGCAGACCGAATATTTAACCGCCGATTCAATAATAATATCATCAGCGTATTTTCCGGAAACGGTTCGGCGCAGCGAATCGCTCGGCACTTCACATTGTTTTGACAATTGAAGCGCAACGCGAGCCGCGATTCTGTCATTTCCTTTAAGTGTTTTGGAAAGTTTTTCGAGTTCGGAAATCACGGCGGGAATTGTCAGAAATTTGGTAAAACCCAACCGCCGAAGTTCCGAAAAAATATCGATACCGAACTGAACCGGAATCATGAATCCGTTGGTATCGATTAAGATTGTAATATTTCGATTGTATTGAGGCTCAGCCGGACAGTTGCTGTCACCAACATTGCTGTCGGCTTCAGCTTTGGTCTCAACTTCGACCTCGGCATCAGCTTCGGTTTTAGTCTTCGATAACTCCGACACCGATTAAACGCCACCTGGAATCGATTCTACGGCTGATTGCAACGTGCGCGCCTGTTTCAACACAGACCGGGCGCTTCAATTTGACTTCCGCCAAATCTTTGCGGGCGCTGGTGACGACACCGACGGTTGTTGCCGTTCCGATGTTGAGCATCAGCGGTTCACTGGTTTTGATTTCGTTGATTTCAGATTCGTTTGTGACACCGACAACGCGCTGCAATAAATCTAATTTCATCAAAAAGCCGTCTCTTGTCGGCGGGAGTGTTCCCGGAATTCCGACAACCTGACCCGTGAGCGAATCGCCTTTTGTGAGTGACGGATCAAGCTGAGTACCGAGTGCTAAAAGACCGCCCGGAACTGCTTTTTTAACTTTGGATTTGCCGGCATGAATTTCTGTAATTTTTGTAAAAACGGGTTCCCAGCGAGTAATGCCGTCAGATGTAATTTTCAAACCGGGACGGATTTCGACATCGTCGCCTTCTTTAAAAGATCCTTGCGTTAAAGTGCCGCCGATGACACCGCCTTTGATTTCTTCATATGTGAAACCGGGGTGGTTGATGTCAAAAGATCTGGCGATGAGCATTTGCGCGTCTTGTTCGATTTTGTGTTCCGGAACAGGAATATAAGTGTCAAGAGCCTGAATCAAAGCATCAACGTTAATGTTCTGCTGTGCGGAAATCGGAATGATTGGCGCGTTTTCGGCAACGGTGCCTTTAACGAATTCTTTGATTTCCTGATAGCTTTCTAAAACGCGGTCTCTCGGAACCAAGTCAATTTTGTTCTGAACGATAACGATATTTTTGATGCCGATAACGTTGAGCGCCATTAAGTGTTCTTTCGTCTGCGGCTGCGGGCATGTTTCGTTTGCCGCAATCACAAGCATTGCGCCGTCCATAATGGCAGCACCGGAAAGCATTGTCGCCATCAATGTTTCGTGACCGGGTGCGTCAACGAATGAAACGGTTTTGATTTCATCCGTCTTTGCGCCGCAGTGCGCGCACTTTTTCTCAACGGTATAGCATTGCGGTTCAGGGCATTCCGGACATTTTCTGAAAACAGTATCCGCATAGCCGAGGCGGATTGAAATACCTCTTTTAATTTCTTCACTGTGCGTATCTGTCCACACGCCCGACAAAGCTCTGACAAGTGTCGTTTTTCCGTGGTCGACGTGCCCGACCATACCGATGTTTAAACTGGGTTGTGCCATGGTGATTCCTCCGTTATTGAATTTGAATATTCCTTGAGATGAATTGATGAATTTGAATAAAATAATATTTCGCGATTTTGATTTTCAAATACCTCTGAAACGAGTCTTGAATAAAAGATTGATGCAAATCGGCATCAATGAGCAGATTCAATGTTCGAACAAAAAATTGATGCTTATTCGCTTTCAACTGTTAGCGATTCAGAATAAGCGCAATCAGAATTTTGGTATATCTGTGCTGTTAAGATATATAATAATTATTAAAGGTTTATGGTTAGGGAGTTTGTGTAGCTTGACTATCAGAACTTTCAGAGATATCATTATAATTTAGCAAAAGTTCTAATATTATTTTTTCAAAGGCTAAGTTAATTTCTTTTAAACACCCACCTTCTAGAAAATTATTATCTAGTTTTCTTAAATTGTGATAAATGGTGTTCCTAACAAAATATATCTGATTATGAGAACCATTTTTAGATTCAATATTTGACCCTAAATGTTGAATAAACTTATCGTAAGCATCTTTAAAACTACGTTGAACATCATTTGACAAGTTTACACATTCGTTAAAAAGTATGTTAATTCTAAAACGCTCCGACAATGTATCTTTAAGTTCCCTGGTTTCGGGATTTTTTTTTATTTCTCTTAAAACAATAGGGTGTAATATCTTATCAATTAAATATTCTACAACTTGGTACAAGATAGTAAACCTAAAAAAATCATTATTTACAGATTCCTCATATAGCCGAGGGAAAAACTCTGTGAAAAAAGCATCTTCATTTAATGATTTCGAGATGCTTTGGAGATGAATATTTCGATTAAACTCTAATCGCTCTTCTTCACGATCCGTTTCTTCCATTTTAGCTTCACGATTAGTTTTTGTAACCTAAAGATGATACTGAAGTAAAAAAAATAAACGTACATTCAAAAATTCAAAACCTATACGCTGAGACGTTTCTGAACTTTCCACAAACAGAACCGCATCATCTCCAACAATTGAAGAAAGCTTTATTTGATCTGCATCACTAGATAATCGTTCTTCGATCTTTGTTTTATATTGTAAACCCAATTTTTTTGCAGCAATCTCCATATGTTTTATTAAATATTTTTCAGCTGCTTCGTTTTCTAAAAATGATTCATTAGATTCAAGTCTACTAATCGGAAAAATCCAACCCACTCTTTTTGAATTATAGAAAACATCTGCCACTTCTTCTTGAGGAACATTGGGATGATATAAGATATGCAATTTGAATTTCGACAAATCATACTCAATATCATTTTCATAAGGAAATTCGATATACTCTAAAATGTCATCATCAT
Source organism: Methanimicrococcus sp. OttesenSCG-928-J09 (assembly GCA_030266245.1). Classification (GTDB taxonomy): domain Archaea; phylum Halobacteriota; class Methanosarcinia; order Methanosarcinales; family Methanosarcinaceae; genus Methanimicrococcus. The sequence continues at coordinate 3,461 of JAJDHP010000025.1, read as the reverse complement.
TTATTGACATTTTAGTACTCCGAATAATATTTTCGTTCTGCTGCGTCTACTGATAATTTAAGATTTAAATATGTGTCACCTTCTGTTTGGAATAAACTTCTAAAAAAGTGATAAAGGAAAAGTCTTTGGGAATTACCAATTTTTTTGGAGGTTTTTTTGATTCCATTCATATATTCATTAAGAGATGAAAACCATTCGAAATCATCATCCCCCCCGGGGTTAATTTGTCCAATAACTTCTGTAATACTATCAAGGGATGTGATAATATTTCGATCTCTTAAAACCCCCAATGCTCCACCAAATCCTGTAAAAGATTGAGGTTTGTTAAATAAATCTTGTACTGATGACGCAAACATAAAAGATTTAGGATCATTTAGCCCTGAAAGATTAAAAGAATCGTTAGCTCCAGATTTCATTTGTAATATATACTCATCTACATCTGTTTTAGAAACAAAAGCAGTAATCTTTTTGCATAATTCATTATAAACTTTGATAAAATTTTCAAATAGATCCGAGTTTAAATCTTCATTAGAAATCGTTTCTAAATTTTTTATTGTATCTAATATGGATGAACGATCCATAGGATAGTAAGAACTTTGCACATAAGAGATAAAACCATCCACAGCATCATTAAATTTATATTCACCAACATTCATTTTTGATGGTGTTTTACCTTCTGCTTCCGGAATCAAATATATTCCATCATTTACTAACCTTAAATCACTATAAAGAATTTCGATTTGATGCCTTAAAGACATAGGAGTTTGACCCGTATTAAGTGTTAACATCCTATATAGAGTACCGAATCGATTAATATCAAAGTAAATTTCTGCTCGAATTTTATTCTTCATAAATTTATTTTTATCAGCAGTATTTTTTAGTTCTTTAGCCGCATCAATCATTGTATATGTTCTTTGAAGACCATCAAGAATTAGCATATTCTTCATATTTTTCTCGATTTGTTTCTTCATTAATCCTAAATCAGTCCGTTGTACAATTTCAGCTAAACCCTCATTGTTAAGAGCAAGTACAATGGGAGGAAAAATGCATCCTGTTTTCATGTCCTGTTTTAATTGTGAATAAATACTAGTGGATCGATTCACCCTTCGCCTTTGATAAGGATTATTGTCAATAATATCATTTGCAACAGAAAGATATTCTTGGTATGACATTTCTATAAAATAATTATCAGTAGCAATTCTTTTGTCATAAGTGTGTGATAAAATATTCATAAAATTTCCTCAAAAGCATAAATCAGATAAATTAATGTAAATCATATATTATTTAAAAATAGCTTATAAAAAACCAATATTGAACAGAAAGTAAAATTTTATTTATATAAAAAATGAACATTGAATAAAATCCATTTTTGATTTTGCATCAATCATAAAACATTGAAATAATCTTTTTAATATCCTCACGCCCGGCCGGAAGAGTATACTTTTTGCTGCCGCTTTTTGAAGTAACTTTAAAAATCCCGAAAATAGAAGAAAACTTAATTTCAACTTCCCCTTTTTTGTAATATTTGACCTGATCATACAAAATATTATTAAAATCAACAAAAGGAAGAATCATAAATTCTTCACCTTTCATTCCGAAAAAGACATTTTCGCGATGAATGGAAAGGGAAGCTTCTTTTTTCATTCCCCATGTCAGCAGATCGACTTGAATGAAATCTTTTTCCAATAAATTTCGTCTCACATCAACTAAAATATCTTTCATTTCTTCGCCTCGAGGATTTGACACTGATTTAAAAAACCGGTTGCAAAAAGAGAAATATAAAAAAAGAAAATGAAGGCTGATAAACAGCCTCTTTTTGAAAAACAATTGAAAAATTATGTCACAATATCTTCCAATCTGTCCTTTTCCAATGCTCTTCTAACCTCATAAGCAACTCTGCGTCCGGTGCTCATCGGTTTTCTCCAAAGAGTGTTGCCGTACGGGTGCCCGACAGACATGTGAACATTGGTGCCGCCACCGACACGCGGAGCGACGTCATAGATGTAGAAATTCAAGTCTTTGTCAACACAGGTTTGGAGACAGAACGGACCGATAATTCCGGGGTCGTAGTGTTTTTTACTGGCTTCGACGAATTTTTCAGCCATTTCAAAGACGTTTTCAAGCAATGATTCCCTGAGTGTTGCGGAATTGTGACCGCAGACGGTGTATTCCGGTGTCAGCTGTTCGCCTTGGAGACGCATTTGCTGGGGTGCCGGGAGACGGGTGTGACCGTCCAAACTTGTTTCAAAGCGCCAGTCGACACCGAGAATTTCAAGCGGGCACATTTCTTCTTCCAACGGAGAATAAAACATATCAAAATTGAAAACCGGACCGATGACGTAGCGTTCGATTCTTGCGCCTTTGAGGGCTTCTTCGGTGATAACGCCCTGTTTGAGAAGCGCGTCTGACTTTTCAACGAACTCATCGTAGCTGGCGGCAGTAAAGAAGCCGCGCTCTAATGTTTTAACGGCGTGCGGGAGTTTGACCATCACAAGCGCGTCAATGTCTTCGGGTTTCTCGATTTTTTCAGGGAACGGAAGACCTGCTTTTTCCAAAATCCAATAGTAGCTCTGCTCTTCTGAGCGTTCTTCGCTTCTGAGCATGTTTCTGCTGCCGATCATTGGGACTTTGAAATTGTCTTCGATGTCATCGATGCTGCAATAAGAAGTGAGCGAGCGGTTTGGGACCATTAAAACGCTGTCATCCAGCATTTTCTGTTGGTTTTCCTGCTTTAGGATTTCATCAAAGCTGTTGAAAACAACCGCTTCATCGACGATTCCGCGGAGAAGGCGGCCGTTAGAGTCGCGCTGCGCTTTGAAATATGTTGAATACGTTTGTTCTCTGCCTTTTTTGCAGTAAGCGACCGTTTTAAAATCTTCTTCAACGGCGCCGTCGCAGACATCCAAACCGGAATGAGAAGCAATCGTTCCGATTTTGATTTGGTCGGGATTATTGTAATATTGATCCACTGTTTCTTGAATTTGTTTTCTTGAAATCATAAAATCACTCAAAAAAATAGGAATTTTAAGTAAATTGATAGATTAAATTAATAGATTAATAAATTTAGTAAATGAAATAACGGTATTTGAGAATATTTGAGAATAACTGTATTGAATCAGATTATAAAAAGGAATTGTTTGAATTTTTGGAAAAACCGAAACATCCCTTTTTAAAAACTTCTCAAAAGCCAAACGCCCCTTTTTCCAAAATCTAAAAAAATAAATTTCATCGTAAACAGGCGTTTCATTTTTTTTGAATTTTAATGAAAAAACGATGTTTTGTTTTGTAAAAATATAAAAGTTCAAACACGACCGCAAAACGAGATTTGTGAGCGAAGCGAACAAATTGAGGTTGCGGATTCGGACTATATAATTCAATGAAATTATAAAAGGATCTTTTTATTTGTATTCTGCCATTCCTGCTTCTTCATTATTTTTTAACTATATGCACCTGCCGAACGC
>JAJDHP010000024.1 GCA_030266245.1 Methanimicrococcus sp. OttesenSCG-928-J09 | reverse complement strand
AAAATCGCTTCGCGATTTTTGGCGGCCGCGCTGATGCGCGAAGCCGCAGTTTTTCAATAAATAAAAAACGAGTTCGTTCCAATTTTGTTTCAGCCTTTCACTCACTTCTCTGTTATCACCAAATTCTTTCAAGGCTGAATCTTCTTTTTTCTTTGATCTTTTTTAAGTTCTGTCTCTATCTTTTTTTCTATTTGTTTTTATTTAGTTCTTGTTTATTTTCGCTTATTCTTCTTTTTATTTTATCTTTTTTGATTCAATATGTATTGTTTCTAAACTTTTCATTTCTGTTTTAAAAACTTTTTTCAATTTTCGTTTATTTTCTATTTTTTGTCTTGTTCCTATTTCTACATATTTTGATTCGTTGTCTATTGATTTTTATGTTACAATATCTTTATATATTTTTAGAAACTTTACTTTTGTTTGCACAATTACACTTGTTTTGTTTGGTGTGTCCATATTGTGCAAAGGGGGATTGGTGCTCATTGAATATGCGCGTTCGGTGCGTATTTATGCTTTTTTCCTCTGCGCGAAAATAAGTGTGAACTGTGCAGTCTCTGTATAAATCAAAAACAAGCAGCCTTTTTCGTGAAAACGGAACTGGTGATTCTGTATTCCAAAAAAACTCTGTAAAAACGATAAAACGTTTATGGGGCAACAGCTCGAAAAAAAGCTCAAATATGGAAAATAACGAATCGCATTAATGAGTCTGAAATCTCCGTTTCGATTCATAAAAATGAAAGAGACTCCGGCCGCCTTACACTCGGTCGAAGTCAATACCTCGCAACTCTACAGCGTAAGTAAAGTAAATTGAGGCAGAACGGCAAACGATTGGAAAATATAAAGGGTTTTCCATTCTCGTAATTCTCTTTTTTCTTTACTTTTTAATGTTCGGCTGCATCGGCTTTGCCCGCGGCAGCTGCAATCTGACAGTTTGGCAATTTGACAACTTGCAGTTCAGTAGTTCCGCAGTTTGATAATTTGACAACTTGCAGTTCAGTAGTTCCGCAGTTTGATAATTTGACAACTTTGTCATCATGTCGCCTGAATACGAACCGATTTTCTTTCTGTGAACTTCGGTTTCCGATTCTCACTCCCGAGACATTCGGTTAAAATCCGACAGGCGGCGGAAGCAGATATGACGGCTTTGCTCGGCTTACAGGGGCAAGGCCGTCACCCCCCGGCTTCAATAAAATAATTCGTAAAAATCCGGAAAACCCCGCATTCCCTAAATGAACAATTCCGGTTTTTTCCGATTTGAAGCCTCACCCCTCGTTAACTGCCGATTCGTTCGGCAGCCGTTTGCCCCGGCTTTCAAGCCTTTGAATTTGCGCAAAAAGGTTTTGGCTCTCTCCGAAATGCCGCGCAATGCCACCTCTCCGTATCTCATAAAAACTCAACGAAAACGGGGCAAACAAAAAACGGTCTCATGTCGGTTGAATCCGAATAATTCGAAATAAATCAAACAAAACCAAATTAAAAAAATCAAAAGATAAGCAAAAAATCATGTGTCGTCTTCATCTTTCAGAGAGAAAGCGATTCTTCAATGAATCGGGCGGCCGAATAAGAAAATGAAACAAAATCAGATAAAAAAGAAATGTTCCGACCATGGTACGAACATGGTCGAATCGAACTCAAGAGGTGCTTGAGATAGAAATTGTATTACAATAGTAAAAGGAATGATTTGCAATTAGCGGTTAAAGTTTATATAACTTTTCCTGCGGTTGTTTTTCTTTTATTATATGCCTTTCTCTCTCAATTTTCCTGTAAAAGTCAGGTTCAATTTTCTGCAAATTGCAGAAAAATCGGAATATTTCTTCCCCTATCGTTCCCTTGGCTTTGCCGGATTCTTCTAAAGAATTCGGCGAGGTTTTAGGAGGAAACGGGAATCGCGGTTTGTTTTGAAATCTATCTAAAATAAACTATAGGAAAAAATACTATGAAATTAACAAAAATTTTAATGGCCGCAATGTTGGTCATGTTAGTTTTCGCAGTTGCTCCCGCAGCAGCAGGCGATGGTACCGAAGAAGATCCGTATCTCGTTCATTATGTGGGATACAACTATTTCGGCATGTATAATGATATGATTGGTGGGGATGTACCTCTTAGCATCGTTACTAGCAATGTAACCACCAATCTTGACAATACGGTGTATTATACAACCTACTACACTGCAATTGACTACAATGCCAATTACTTCCCTGACGCTGGCAGTCTCAATGATGCTGCTGATGAGGTTGATATTACCAGTTCAGCTGGCTTTGATTATCTCATTACTGATATGGCTTTTACGGATTATGAATATGATACCATTCGTGATGATGAAACTGGTGAAATTATTTCCATCGGTCCTGTTGACACAGCACGTGCTGCTTTCTACAATGCCTGTGATGCATCATCCATTCCCGACAAAGCATCAATCTACAGCAACAATGGTAACACATCTTTTGCGCCGGCCAGTTTTGATTACAGAGATCTTTTTAGTGCTAGTTTGTTGAACTATGATCCTATTTTCACTCCGAGAATCGACGACGGCCTCGCTGCTATTCCTGGAGGATTCGGATACAACGTTACACACTATGAAATCGTGCTGTCCTATCTGAACTGATAAAATATTCAAGCCGATGCATATACAACAATTAATTTAGTTGTTTTTCGAGGCTTGTTCAAATTGATGATGCTCTGCATCATCTTTTATTTTTTACATAAAATGATTAAAGAATAGGGGAATTATTGTGGTACATCTAATCAAGGAAATAAATTTAAACTTATCACTTTTTGTTATATTGTTACTGGTGTTACTCTTTTCAGCTTCTGCAGCTCAAGCATCAATTCCTGAAATGAGTGACTCCGTGAATATTACGTACATTGGTTTTAATGCATCCGACAGTTTTGCAATTGAGGTGTTGATGGAAGATTACCTCGGAACCGAAAAAGATTATTTGAACAGCGATGTATTAAATAGTGCAAATTCTCAAATTTTTCGTGTTAATTATCACTACATTAACGGATATGAAACATCATACGATAATTCGGAATTGAAGGCATTTACGAATCCTGGTACGGGGGATATCCAAAATCAAGATATTGTCATTATTGACATGCTTTTTGTTTATGATAATCAAAATCTTGTATCTAATTTGAAAACGGCTAAAGAAGCGAATCCAAATTTAAAATTAATTCAGATTCGCAGTGATGAAATTGATTCAGACGGTATTTTTGATTCACTGGAAGATGATGAACTGATAAATCTAATTACTACAGATTTTTATGCATACGATCTGTGGAATGACACTAATTCTTCAATAAAACTGTTTAGAGATTGTTTTGTTTACAAAGATGATTGGAGTAACAGTTCAAATTTGTTCAGAAACACATTCGCAAATTATGATGTATTTTATAAATCTTTCGTTGAATCACAATTAGCCCCTCGTGAATCAGATGCTGCCGCTTTATCAATGGCTATTACCTGCCATCTCCTTAAAGAATATGCTCCGCCTGAAAAAATCGAAGAGATGAATTTTGAAAAAACAAAAATTTTGTATATCGGTTACAATCCCGGATCTGAATCATCAAAATATTCAGGCGTCGTTACCTTTGCTGCCGTAAAATCAATTCTTGCAGGTTCTGTTTACGGCACTTTCATGGAAATTGACACAGTCTCTTTCGGAACTGTTCCCGACTCTTCTTCAAATGTCTATCCACAGCTCCAAGACGGCGATTGGTATTCTCCCGAAATTCTTTATAACAATATGGAAGAACAAGGTCTCCGGTTCGAAGATTACCATGTCATTTTGTTTGACGGGTTCTTTACAGAAGAAATACTTGTTATGTTCAGCGATGTTTTTTCCGATGCATCTGATGCCGGTGCGGATTTTCTCTTCCATACACAATATTACAATACTGCGACAGGTACTTCTATTGACAGAATCAAAACAGGTTTGCCCGAGGGGTCTGAAACCCTTATGTCAGTTTCTTCTTTTGTCATGCCAAGTAATTCCGCCGTTTTTAATCAAACGATTCAAGTTGTACGCAATTCGTTAATAAGTAAAGATATTGGTACACAATTCTCATACAATTTCATCTACCATCCGGTGTATGCAACTCTCAGTTTCGGCGGCTATCTTTACCATCCGGTTGAAACTATAAGGAAAAATTCAATTGAAGAATATATGATTGCACATGAGCAAACGGAATCTCATAATCCGGGGAAACCGTACATTGCTATAATCGGTTTTAAAGATTATACAAAAAATATGGAAGACCTGTCAAAACTTATTGAAGAGCAAGGATATAATACAGTTGTCGTTATCGACAATGGTTTTGATTTTTATGCAAACATGGATCAATACTTGAATAAAACAAAATTCAACTCAGATATCTCCGACATTGATAACGGTCGCTACATCACTTCTATTATATCTTATAAAAATTGGGCACTGGATTACAGTAATCAGGAAAACGGCGTTTACAATTTAGAACAGCTTAATGTGCCGGTCATCAAAGCCGTTGGCAGTTATAATGATCCTGAAAATTCAGAAATTTATGATACCGGCTCCGGCGTTCTTGCTCAACATTTTACGTGGATGGGTTCATCTTCAAATTTGGAAGGTATGATTGATTTTATTGCCACAACGGATGCCGAAAATCAATCTAAAAATTTAGGGTGGGTCGCGGACAGAGCGATGGCTTGGGCAAAATTAAGTGAAAAAGACAATATTGCCAAAAATATCGCGATTATGTATTATAACTATCCGCCGGGCAAAGAAGAAATCGGTGCCAACTACCTGAATGTCATGAGAAGTTTGGCAGGCGACGGCGCGAAAAATTATGTTGCTGATCCATCGCTTTCAATCGATTCAATCGGCAGATGGACCTCTTATAAGGGAATCCTCCGCGAATTAAGGGATGAAAATTACAATGTCAGTTTTGATTATTTGCCTGTCGTTACAATCGGTTCGGGCGGTCAACATGTCTTTGATTATACCGTTTCGGATGAAGATTTAATTATGAATGAAGTGAATTTGGTAAATCTCATCTATACTCAAGGTATTAATGTCGGTTCTTATGCGCCCGGTGTATTGGACACAATGGTTCAGGAAAGAATTGATTATATCAATGATGAAAATCCGCGTCATACTGCCGATAATTGGTGGGGTGCCGAATTAATTCCTGTTTCTGATTATTTGAAATGGATTGACCATGAAATCAATGTCAACGAAACAATGAATAAATCTCTTTGGTTGGATGCCACTGAAGTTTGGGGAACGCCACAAGCTTTCGGTGCTATTGATGATGATACCTATTGGGGCGGAATGATTTGGACCGATACTCAAAACCAATTAAAAGGCGGCAAAGACCGCAACTATATTGTCGTTCCGATGATCAAATTCGGCGATGTCCGTATCATGCCCGAGCCCAACAGAGCATTAGCAAGCGATAAAGCGTTAAGCTCCACTGATTATCATGGAGATTTGCCGCCGACACACCAATATATTGCAACCTATTTCTGGTTAAACAGAGGCACAGGTGACAGTACAGGTGGCGGAACAACAGGATTTGTAAACGGCGATGGTAAATGGAAAGCTGATGCTCTCATTCACTTCGGAACACACGGTACTCAGGAATGGCTTCCCGGAACCCCTCTTGGTTTATCTCGAACGGATGACTGGGGTCCCGTTTTGCTGCCGACTCTCCCGAATATTTATCCGTACATTGTTGCCAATGTCGGAGAAGGTTTAACGGCAGAATACAGGGGAAATGCTCTTATCATTTCCCACATGACACCGCCGATGGTTAAAACGCAATTGTACGACAAACTCATTGAAATGGAAACCGCTATTCGCGGTTATCAGAAAAATGTTGCTGCCGGCAGTGAGGTTGATGAGCTTCTCACTGCATACCGTTCTATTATTGTGCAATATGTCTTCGAATTTGGTTGGAATGATGCATTTACGGATGTTTTTGAAAGCTATAAGAGACAAATGGTTGCAGATGATGATGCTTATCCGAATATCAAAAAGACAAGTGATGTCACCGATAAAATTCTTCAGGACTATTTAATTTCCAATAAGGATGGTGTTTTTGACAATTTCTTGAATAATCATCTGCACAATTTCGTTGAGGGCATTCGTGAAACCAGTTTATCATACGGAACACATGTTTATGGTTCTTTTGAAGATAAACAGGTCATTCCGATGGTTTGGAATATGTGGAGCCGTCAAGGTCTTGATGATATTTTGCTCGAAACTTATTTCGATGATGTTCCCGAAGGTTCCGGTATTCCGACCGCTCAAACGGCAGATATCTCTTTTAACAATGGGGAAGCTACTGTTGTAATAAAAGCAACCGATAGCGGAAAATACAAATACAGCGAAGATGACATTTTAAAATTTGTCACATTAGTTGTCAACCACGGTGAAGGCATTACTGCGACAGATATTCGAGATTACTTGGATCAGGTCTTTACAGAAGATGTAGGAGATACAGCTTATCAAAACAAAATCATTATTTTCCTGCTCGGTCCTGGATATCTGATTACAGACGGAATAGATTACAGTGGTACTAAGAACAATACGGCAGCTAAAATAAATGCAACTTTATCAACAACGACTGACCCTGAAATAAAGGCATTAGTTGATGAAATGTCTGACCAGTTATATGATTTCTATTCTTACTCCAATAAACCTCCGGCTAAAAAAGATATGACACTAAAAATTGCCACAACAATTCATGAAACCCGTGGCTATATGAAAAACCATGACGGTGTCTATTCTTATGAAGCTGTGGAATATGGATTAGGAAAGGCATTCGGGACAGGCACCAGCAGGCCATGGTACAATGAAGACATGGTTCACTATCTCCGTGGAAATGATCGTATTGATTACGCTCAAAAAATTTTGGAATGCGGCGATTCTGAAATGAATTCATTGAAAAATGCACTTTCAGCAGGATATATTTCTCCCTCTTCAGGAAATGATCCGGTTCTGAATCCGTATGTGCTTCCGACAGGCCGTAATTTCTACGGCATTGATCCGTCTACTTATCCGACACCTGCGGCGTGGAAAGTCGGGCAGGCAATGGGCGAACAAATGCTTGTTCATTATTATGAAACCCATGGGAAATGGCCCGAAACAATTTCTATGATGCGGTTTGGTGTTGATTTCATCCAGGATGAAGGAACTCTTGAAGCATGTCTTTTCTATTTGATTGGCTGTGAGCCTGTTTGGGGTTCCGGCGGCAAACTAACCGGTACAAACATTGTCACAACAGACAATGACAAGTATGACGATATGTTCCACATTGTTGTCGGAAAAGATAAAGATGGAAACGAAATTAAGGAATATCGTCCTCGTGTCGATGTTGTTTATAACAGCGCCGGTATGCGTGACGGGTTCGGTTCAATTCTTGTCAAAATCGATAAAGCAATCAAAGAAGTTGCGGCTTTAAAAGATGGCGACCATCCTGAAGTCTCTAACAGTATTCGAAAAAATGCTTTGGAACTTGTTGAATTGCTGGGCGGAAGTGAAAGTGATGCTGAGCTTTGGGATCTTGCAACATCACGAATTTTTGCTCAAGCAGTGGGGACGTATGAAATCGGTACCGGCAATCTTGTCAGTGCCAGCGGTAATTTGGATCCTGATGATCAAGACTCCATTAAAGCAATTGCAGATTTGTATCTGGAGAAAATGTCATATTTGTATTCTCAAAGCAAATGGGGTGCAGATGGTGAGGATATCTCAAAGCTTTTGAAAGCTCTTCTGGGACGAACGGATGCTTCTGTCTTTGCCAGTGCTGGAAATCTCTATGATTCCCTTGACAATGATGACGTTTACCAATATTTCGGTATAATGAACATGGCTTCTTCTATGTATGATAAAGATGGAAATTATATCGAAGATAAGAGTCAATGGAAGACGCCGCAAATGTATATTGCCGATACAAGTAATGTTGACGCCTACAAAGACGGTAAAAAAATCGTCTATACCGCAGGCGAATACATTCAAAAAGACTTGGCTGCCCGTTACTTGAATCCCGAGTGGATTCAGGGGCAAAAAGAAGCCGGTTACAGCGGTGCAGCATTAATGGCGGAGTTCATTGAAAACCTGTACGGCTGGTCTATTGCAACAAACGGTGAAATCATCAGTGAATCAACATGGGATCGAATTTTTGAAACATATACAAGTGATGAAATAACCAAATGGCTTGAGCATACTTCGCCATACGCGTTACAATCCATAAATGCCAGAATGGTTGAAGCGATGCGAACCGGTGCCTGGTCACCTGACCTTGAAGGATTGACTGATGAAGAAATCAAAGCTGTTTTAGATAAACAGCAATCTCAGATGGACCAACTGGTTGAAAACTATGTCAAATCCGTCATCGAATCCGGTGTTGCTTGCTGTCACCACACTTGCGGCAACCCGACATTTGACAGTTTCGTTCAGGGAATGCTTCAAACCATTTCACCCGATGTTTTAAACGATGAAGAAAAGCAAACCTATCTTGAAATCGTTAAGAAAGCAACGGAACAACCGAAGTCTTCACCGAAGGAAAGCACATCTTCCGGCAGTGGTGTCGGAATGGCTTCTGTTGTTGAACTCAATACAGACCCGAATGCCGGTGACGGAGAAGAAGGCGAAGACGCACAGACGGCACAAAATCCGGGTGTCGGCATGGATGGAGATGTTTCAGGAACACCTGTCAATGAAGTCAACGGGTTTGAAATGACAGTTACAAAAGCCGTCAATTCGGTTCGCGACTTCATCCAAAATCCGACCTTCTCAACGTCAAGCATTATCGCAATCGCTTTCGTTGTGATTATTGTCGGCGCTATCTTCTACGGCTCGAGAAGGAAGAATCTGTAACGAAACAAATTTACGGCGAATAAAACAGCCGAAAAGAAGAATGCCGATTTTTCGGTAATTCTTCTATCTTATTTTTTTAATTATTTATTAATTATATTAAGTTCAATTATTCTTTCTTAATTTCTCATTTTCCAAAAAAAAGTTTTCAAATTCGAGTATTAGCTCGCATAAAATCATTATAAATTAAATTTATATACAATAAAGTTCTATTGATTTTTGCACAATTTTACTTGATTATTCGGAAATATGCAAGACCTCCACTCTTTATTTCCGAAATCCGGCACTCAGCCGCTGGAAGAATCTATCTGACATTCTTCCTTTTTTTCCAAAATTGTGCCGGATTTTCTTCTTATAAAAAATCCGTACGAACCATAAAACACACACACACAAAAACCCCGCTTTCAGAACCACTCTGATGAAAAAGCATTATCATTCCCCCCGAATGCATGCAGTTCTGAAAGCAAAAAACGGTAAATGCCAAAGCCTTAAACGGCAATAATAACCGCCTTTACCAAAACGGCACTGCGTTTCCCCAAAAATAATGCAGTGCCGTTACTTTTGTTTATTTTGGTCTTATTTTTCTATTTTTGCTTTTGCTTTTGTTTATTTTTTTACTTTTGTTTTTGCTTATTTTGTTTTTGCTTTTTTAATTTCCCTTTTTTCTGTTTTTAATAACCGTTGGCTGACAGCATCAAAGATTTAAACCTGTTGTTTTTGAAAAAAACATTTGCTGTTATATCAGTTTAATTTTTTTCAGACTATGAATTATTTACCAAAAGCCCAAATTCCGATTTCGGAAAATATCATCGCTGAAACTCCCGGTCTTTTTCAGAAATACAGTCCCTTTTTAATTCCATACACAGATCGAAAAGATTTGACGACGGCGGAAAAAGTGTGTATCGGCAATTATCAGGACATCCATTTTTGGAATACTCAAAAACAGAATTGGAGTTTTTTACTGCCGAAAATTTGGGAAACAAAACCATGGTGTTATGCTGTCAACAAGTGCTGTAGGGATCCTATTTTTTAGAATTCGATGGTGTCAGATGAAAGAGAATTGATTCATTTTAATGTTCAAAATATGGACAGCGCAATTCAAAAAAGCAGAGCAGATACAGAATATACCGTTTACAGAGGAATCGATAACGACAAATGGATGGGTGGAATTGGCGTCGGCGGCACATTTACCGAAAAAGCATACGGTAGTTTCAGTTTAGACATCAAAAAAGCACTTCAATATACAAATTCTCAAAATCCGATTCTGCTTCAATTAGATGTAAAAAAAGGAATGAATGTTCTGTTTATCGATAAAACCGAATGCGAAATGCTGCGGCCGAGAGAAAGAACTTATGAAATTACAGAACTCAACAAAAATTATTTAATAGATGGCGAAGGTAAAACAATTGTATACAAAATAGAAGATTTATGGGAGTGATATATGATGTGGTCTGAATCATTCAGTGAAATGTTTACTTATGCGGGAAAAGCACCGGAACTCACTCCCGACAAAGCCGAAGAACGAAAAAAGACGATGAAACGAATGGATGAAGATTTAGATCGTCAAATCCAAAGAGTTAAAACGGGTCTTAAACTGGACGGAACAAGATACAGCGATGAAGAACTTGAGGAAATTAAAGTTCTTTTCGGATTTGATTAAAAAAGTTCTGTCTCGCTAATATTGCAGATCATCGCGCGCGATCCGCATCAATTTTATAAAATTAAATGAAAAACTTGCTTTTATTTTTTGTTTTATTCTAACAATATATGTACCTGTCAATGCAAAACTAAGGTCTGCATCGGTTGAGGTGTTTATTCCCGCTTGGAGTCAGGTTGCCGTTTTGCATTTGGAGTCAGGTTGCCGTTTTGCAGTGGGAGGGCATTGTTTACTGAAATATCACTCCGCGATTTTTGCGGCTGCCGCCGCAGTAATAATAATGCTGCTCACCCCACGCGCGCGAGCCGCTCATATTTCAAAAAAATTGAAAAAAAATGACACCCGTTTTTCCAAAAAAATAAAAAATATCACTTCTCTGCTTCCTTCCGCTTCCCAATCGCCTTACATCTCCGATTGGCGCAGAATTCAACAGCGTCTTTTCCCTGCTCCTTCACTCTAAACATATTCCAGCCGCACACATCGCATTTCGTATCTAAAATGGTCAGCCTGCCTTTATCCGGCAGCGATTGCGTGTGTCCGCATTGCAGAGTGCATTTTAGGAATCGTCCGTCTTTGTACTCGATCAGCTGCATTTCACCTTCTTTACAGCGCGGGCAGCTGCCGACGACTTCGGGAGGGTTGCAGGTCACATTTTGGTCACAGTTAAAGCAGGGACCGACACCGACTGCCCATTCATATTTTTTGCCCACATCCAAAACAGCAGCGCCGCCTTTCGGACAGTTTTTCGTTCGCTGAACGGTAAGCGCGCCGGTTTTCGGCAGCGGATATGTTTGAGAACAGTCAGGATAGCCGACGCAGCCGACGAACCGGCCTTTATCGGTTGTTACAATCCGAAGCGCATTTTGACAAACGGAACAGACGCCGATATAATTCTTTTTATCTTCTTCTGCCGCTTCTGTTTTGATGCTGCCGCTGAGTTTGGTGACAAGACGGTCTTTGTTTTCCGTTAAATCTGCGTACATTTTTTTAATCAATTCAGTGCCGGTCGCAACGGCTTCATCCATTGTGATTTTGCCGTCTTCAACCTGCTGAATCAATTCTTCAACCTGCGCGCGGATTTTCGGCTGAATCAGGATTGGGACTGCCGCATCCAAACTTTCCATCAGCATGTAGCCGGTATTTAATATGGACAGCGTCTTTCCTTTCGCTTCAAAATAACCGCGCTTCTTATTTGTTTCAATGTGAGTCGGCGCGGTTGCTTTTGTTCCTATGCCGTTTTTATCCATCAGTGTCAGAAGTTCAGATTCCGTCAGCTTTTTCGGCGGCGCGGTTTTAGACGCCGTATTTGTAATCTTTTTGACGCCGGTCGCATCGCCTTCACTGATATTGGGCAAAAACTTGTCGTTTTTCGTTTCAAAATCATAAATGTCCAGCCAGCCTGCAAATCTTTTAATCGAGCCGGCCGCATCGAATAAATCATCTTTAATCTTCATTTCAAGTTTCGTCTTTTCAAAAATCGCGGCGGGCATTAAGTTTGCCAAAAAATGGCGGCAAATTAAATCATAAACCGCATAAGCGCCCGGCAGCTTGACCATGTTTTCAACCGTTTGCTTATTCACGCCGCGAATCGGATGAATCGGCGGATGGTCTTTTGCATCTTTGGGACCGTTTTTGGATTTGATGCCGGCAGGCGCTGTCACAATCTGAGAAACCGCCGTCGTATAATCCGTATTTTTCGCCAAATCCGCTAAAATTATTTTAAAATCAAAATCATCCGCATACTTGTTCGTTTCCGTTCTCGGGTAACTCGTTAAACCCGAAAGATAAAGCTGTTCCGCAATTTCAAGCGACTTCTCCGGGCTGATATTCAGAAACGTTGAAGCGCGCTTTAAAAATTCAGTCGTATTCAGCGGAAACGGCGGCGCTAACGGCTGCTCTTTCACAATTTTCTTGTCAACAACCGCAGATTTCTCCCCCTTAATCCGCGCCATAATTTCATCAGCTTTCGTTTTCTCGGGAATATTTCCCGCCCTGTGCGTTCCCGTAAAAACAGTGCCGCCCGCATCAAAGTCCGCCGTGATTTTCCAGAAATCTTTCGGATTAAATTCGCGGATTAATTTCTCGCGCTCGTAAACAAAGCCGCAGGTCGGCGTCTGACACGGCCCGATTGAAAGAATATCTTTTGTAAACGCCTTCTCTCTGACAGAAAGCGTGACGTAGCGCGTAAAAGCCGCGCCCATTTTCAAATCCAAAATCTGGCGCGTTTCGGCCGCCATCGCTAAAGCCGTGTCCGGCTCTCCCGGATTGTCAAAAGCATTTTCAATTTCTTTCTGAGAAAACGTTGAATAGCGAGCACGTTTAATCGGCACCTTTGCCACACGTTCCGCAATTTCTTTTGCTTCAAAACCGATATTTTCGCCTTCACGGTCGTAGTCGCAGGCCAAAATAATCATGTCAGCTTCCTTCGCCAACTTCTCAATCACGAATGCAAAGTTTTCTTTTGTCACCAGTTTTATCGGTGAAATTTCCAAAAGTTCGCCCGGGGAAACACCAGTCCAGCTGTTGTATTCCGCCGGAAAATCATAATTCATAATGTGACCGGCAAGACCCGCAATCGCCCAGTCCGATCCGTCGCGGCTGAAACGGTAAACGCCAATACCTTCGATAGATGTGCGCTTGTAATTGCCTTTTCCTAAAATATTTGCAATTTCTTCCGCCGCCTTATTTTTTTCCGCAAACGCAACAATTGTCATTTTTTCACCAGCCGCCCATTTAGTTTTTAGTTAATTCACCATTCATCCGATATATTGAAATCCAATATTCCCGGCTTCATTGTTCTCAAATCTACAAACGGCACCTTCGCCGGATTCGGAACAATATTTACTTTCTTTTGGAAATCTGTTTGAGACTGCCAGGTTCCAGAATTAATCAGCAGGATATTTTTGTAATTCTGAATGCCGATCGTATGCACGTGACCGCAATGAATGATATCCGGCACTTTGTCAATAATTAAATAATCTTTCTTTTCCGGCGAAATCATGACGCGGCTTCCGTAAGTCGGTGCCAGATGGCGGCGCTTTACCATTTCAACCATTCCCGATGTCGGTTCCTGATATGAAACGCCTTTAATCGCGGCAACCATGTCATCCATTGAACAGCCGTGATAAATCTGAACATAAATTCCGTCCAGCGAAACAATTGCAGGATTACCTGTAAATGTCACGTTTTCAGGAAACATCTCCCTGATTTTTTTCGGAAATGTAATTTGAGGCTCAGCGCGGCGAACCGCATCGTGATTGCCCGGCGCAATAATCACATGAATATTTTTCGGAATCCTATGGAAATATTCTGCTGTTGCTTCATATTGTTTTATTATTTCCGGAATTTCCAAATCATGTTCTTGTCCCGGATAAATGCCGATACCGTCAACAATATCGCCGGCAACGACAATGTAGCGCGTTTCAGAGGCTATTTTTTGAAGCTGCCGATTTTCTGACCGACCGTTGACAAATTCAAGAAATATCTCCCATTCTTCTTTCATGAATTCCTTGCTGCCGACATGGATATCTGATATGAACAGCGCGTAGCCTTCCGATCTTTTGCGGTTGGACGAATAATTGTTTGGAACATCCGGCTGCGTGATTTTAGTTGCCATCATAATCGTTCCTTCAGGAGTTAAATTCCCGGTGACGCCGACGATTTCATCTAAAACGAGTTTTTCAGCCTGCTCAATTAAATCGGTGTCCCGATTTGTAATCATAACCGGAAAAGTGCCGGTCGGGTCTTCCAAGACCAAAACAATATGCTGGTTGTTGGTGGTTGATTTTTCAGACACCATGCCGATAATCGTAATTTCTGAATTGCTTTCGCGTGATGAAAGCGGTTTGACATTTTTTCCTTTCGGCAGACTTTCAATCGGGCGGGCACTGACGCGGGAACGAATCATTTCGCTGATGCGTGTATAGCGGTCTCTGAAATATTGAACGAATTGATTATATTCGCCGACGCTGGTTGTTTTTTCAGAAACGTCTTCTACAATTTCAACAGGATTCTCTTCAAAAGAATATTTAAATTGAAATTCCCGGTCGGGTTCATTTCCTGCTGCCGATCCGGTATTCTTTATATTGGGTTGTTCCGGTTTAGGTTCTGATTCCGCTCGTCCGGTTCTTTTCTCTTCAGTTTGTTCGCAGGTATTTGCAAGATTTTTCGATTCTTTTTCTAAAATTTGAACTTGAGTGATTAAGTGTTCTGTTTCAATAACAAAGACGGATGCATCTATCTCAGCAAATATCGCCGGCAGACAGCTTTCAGAAAGCCGGCAGCAGACAAGGAAGTCAACAGCTTCTTTATTAATCATGAAGCCGGCTTCGGATACTTTTTCTAAAATAATGTTTTCATCCATTTTTTGTTCTCATTTTTTTACTTGCGTTTGGGAATTGAATACACGCTTTTTCCTTTTAACGGTTATTCAAAACAGTTTACAGTATATTAAAATAAAGTGTCAAAAACCGAGTTTGGAATTTGACGGTAACCCGCTTTTTATATTTGTAACTATAAGGTTTATAAATAAACAGTTTTATTGAATTAGTTTAAGGTATTTACTTATCATTTATATTTTTTATAACTGTTACATTCGATAAGGACAGATTTGATATAATTATTAAAAACAGGTGGAAATTAAATAATGGTAGAAAATGCACAGCTGAAAGGTTTTGCGAAAGACGTCGGCATTGTTTTAGGCATCGTTATTGTCTTTTTACTTTTATGCCAATTAATTTTCGGTTTATGGACGCCGATGTACGTCGTTTCATCCGGAAGCATGGAACCAAATATGAATGTCGGCGACATTATTTTTGTCAAAAGCATTGACCGCACAAATGTCGTAACATACAATGACGCAGTCAATATGTCTGATCCGCGTGTCAAATTCGGAAACCCCGGCGATGTTATTTTGTATCGCCCATACAACAACAGTTCTTACGTTCCGATTATCCATCGAGCAATGTATTATGTTGAAGCAGGCGAAGAAATGTGGCCCGGCGGACCTGCCGCACCGCATGCCGGATATATGACAAAAGGAGATAATAAACAAACAAATCCTTCTTTGGATCAGCAGACAACAATTATGCCGAACACCCCAATCAAAGAAGAATGGATTATCGGTGTATCCCAATTTAAAATTCCGTATGTCGGAAAAATCCGTCTTCTGTTTTCCAGATGATGAATATTCTAAATGAAGCGTTTTTGCTTCATTTCATTTTTTTCTATTTTGTTTCGTTTTGTTTTTCGATTTTTTTACCTTCCTGATTTTTACCGTTTCAACTTGTATGGCTGCCGCCGCGCGCGACTTGCTCCATTTTTTTCAGCAAAGTCGAAAAATTGCCCCGCGTTTTCAAAAATAAAATCAACAAAAATAAAAAATGATTTTTAATCCAGAAAATCGTCAAACCGCTTTTGAATTTGGGATCCTGCCGAGCGGTTTTCAGAATCCTGCTCAAAACCGCCGATCGTTTCTGACGCTCTTCTTTTCGATTCTTTGACAACATATCCGCTGACATCAATTCCGATTTCACGATAAAGCTGCTCGGCGATTTTCGGACCGATTAAGGCGGCGACACGCTCAAAGTCAGCCGGATCAAAAGATTCCCGGGACTTAAAGCCGGCATTATAAAGTTTGCGCGCTCTGACACGACCGATTCCTTTGATTTTAACCAGCGGCAGAAGCTGAATGGAAGCGCCGTACTGAAGACGGATTTCAAGGTCAGAAAATAGACCGGCAGACTGCAAACTGCAAACTTTAAGGAGGCGGGCGCCGGCATTTGCAATCCATGATGCCGTTTCAGAAAATTGGCGAATATCGCCTTCGCCGACATCAAATTCTTTGGAAATACTGTTTTCGGGAACTTCGGAAATCCAGCGGTAAAGCAGGATTGCGGTTTTAAGTTCGCCCAAAAACCATTCAAATTCAGCCTGCTGTTTTGTTGACGGCATTGAAATGATGTGCTCCCCGTTTTCGGCAGCAAATTCCGTTACCGGGAGGTAATCATTTGATTTCATATACAAAAGTCTCATGTCTGTGGTCATGCAGATCAAATGCAGCAGACTGATTTCAGTTAAAGCCATTCCGGTTCTTTCCGCCTTCTGAATTTGTTCCAAAATAACGGAGGCGGAAAGCGGATCCAAATACAATTTTGAAACAATCGAACCTAACTTTGTCGGTGCCAGCGGATAATCGCCTTCTTCCTTTGTCACATTGAATTTATCAGCCGTGACAAACGGACCTGTATCCGCAACGGCAGCAGCGGCAGTACCATCAGTATCCTTTTCAGATTTGCTTTTGTCTTCGTAACACATATCTGACTCAATCAGAAAATCCACACATTTATCAAGAACAGTTTTGAGTGCAATCGTACTGAGCAGACCTTTCTGATATGCAAAAAATGTATCTTTGAAAAAATCAAGAAGCTGAGCGCGCGTGTTGGCAAATCCGTTTGAAATTGTGGACAGAACATGTGCACGAAGTGCGTTTTCGGCACCGAGTTTGGACTCTACCGATTCAGATTCGGCATCAATGTAAAGTTCTTTGAGCTTGTCGATATCTTCTTCTTTTGTTGCGATCAGCACCGATTCGCCGAACGGATCCAAATGCGGGCGACCGGCGCGGCCTGCCATTTGTTTATATTCCATGACGGGAATCATTGCCATTCCTTCATTGGAATCGTAACGGCGCCATGCAGCGATGACAACACGTCTTGCCGGCAAATTCAAGCCGGCTGCCAATGTCGGCGTGGAGGAAATCATTTTAATTTTTCCTTTTAAAAATGATTTTTCAACCAGCTCACGCTGATCTGATGAGAGACCGGCGTGGTGAAAAGCAACACCCATCCGAATGCAGATTGCCAGGACTTTTGCAGCGTCTGTGTCGCTGCGGTCTGTAATTTCAGCGGACAAGTCCATTAATTCAGCCTGCTCTTCAAGAGATAAATATGATTGAATGACAGGACCCGCTTTTTTAGCAAATCCGACAGCATTTTTACGGCTGTTGGTAAAAACAAGGCATTGGCCGCCGTCTCTGACTGTATCCGCAACAAGTGAAATGCCGGCTTCTTTTCCTTTGCCGACCAATTCGATATCCTTTTTCACTTTATCTTTCGTATGCGAAACTTCACCTTCATAAACGCCGTCATAATAAACGCCTTCATACAGCTTCGTCGGCCGCCATTCACTGACGACACATTCGGCTTTCATCCAATCGGCAACTTCTTTTGAATTTTGAATCGTTGCCGAAAGTGCAATAATCTGCATTTTCGGATTGAGTCGGCGAAGTTTTGTAATCACGATTTCAAGCGTCGGTCCGCGGTCTTTGGAATCAAGCAAATGAACTTCATCCAAAACGACAACGGAAATATTGGAAAGCCAAGTCGTCTCATTACGAATCAAAGAGTCCACTTTTTCAGAAGTCGCAACAATTATGTCATTCACTCCGATAGATTCTCTGCCGCTTCCTGATGCTGTTAAATCTTTTTACACCGAATCCGGCATTCAAAAACTTTATCCGCCTCAATCAAAAGCGGTTGAAGCAGGACTGCTTGCCGGCAAAAATGTTTTGATTTCGATTCCGACGGCTTCGGGAAAAACACTTCTCGCAGAAATGGCGATGCTTCAAAGTTTGGAAACAGGCGGCAAATGCCTTTATGTTGTGCCGCTTCGCGCGCTGGCTTCT
>JAJDHP010000023.1 GCA_030266245.1 Methanimicrococcus sp. OttesenSCG-928-J09 | reverse complement strand
CCCCACGCGCGCGAGCCGCCGCATTTTTCAAAAATATACGAAAAAGGGCACACCATTTTTTTAACATTTCAAACAGACAAAATGTTTATGTGTCAAATCGGCGTTCCTTCCTTCATAAATTACAGTGATGACAATGACAAGCATACCGATGACACAGGAAGCGCGGTTGAAGCGCGTTCGAATGATGGCCGACTACCAGTTCGGAAAAGGAGCGGGCGCTGTCTTGTTTGACGACGATGCAAAGTTTCTGCTCTCTAAAACAAAACGTATCCGCCAGGTTCATTCGGGCGGCGAAAGAATCGCAACCGTCCGCGCACGCGATGGATTTTTTACGCTGAGTATGGAAGGCGCCCGCCGGCTTCACGGTCATTTAAAAGCGCCGGCAATGCGCGTTTCTGTTGTTGACGACGCAGTACCGTTTGTCGCCAAGGGCAAAACAGCCTTTTGCAAGCACGTCATTTCAGTAGATCCTGAAATTCGGGCCATGGAAGAAATACTGGTCACAGATAAAGACGACAAGCTCATCGCCACAGGACAGCTTGTTTTGTCGCCGCGTGAAATTCTTTGCAGCACTCAAGGCGCTGCTGTCTTAGTCAGAAACGGCGTCGATAGAGATGACAAAGAAGACAAGGACGAAGAATAAAGAAGAACAGAAAAAGAAGAGTGAGACGGAAGAGAGGAATGCTTATCAGAACAGCATTCAGCAACGCCCGACAATAATTTTAAATCTGTTAATCATGTTTATTTAATCACACCAATTCAAATGATTTTACAGGAGTTGACGCTATTCCCGAAAATTTTTTGACAACGTTTATAGTTCCCGATAACGCTGTCATTAACGACCAAGAAATTAAAACAGAAGCCAGCATGATTATCGGAAATCATGCCGTTATTAACCGCGGTGTTCGAAGCGGATTTTTAATGGTCGGTGAAGGCGTTCACATTACCGGTGAAATCAATACCGATGACGACCTACGTGCCGATGTTTGGTGCAAATTCGACCAAAATGTCAATGTCGAAGGCGATGCTTATATCGGCGAATTCACGGCGATTAACGGGAAAATCGTTGTTGAAGGCGACTTAGATATCGGAAAGGAAGTAAAACTCAACGGCGGCTTTTTATCCAAAGGCTGGGTCGTTGTCAGAAATCCCCTTCCCGTCATGGTTTTTATCTTTTTATACATTCGCGCGCTTATCGGCGTCGGCAAAAGCAGCGAGGAAATCGACAAAGCGCTTGCCGAGCTTTTTGAAGACGAGGACGAAATTGATTTGGAAAATATGGACGAAAACAAACTGTCCGAACTCGTCAATCGCGGCGGCTTTTTTGTCATTCCGCTCGGTTCTAAAATTTCATCCGAGAGCATCAATGTTCCCGAAGATATGATTATCGGAAACGACTGTACACTCAACACGCGAATGATCTGTAAACATTTCGAGGGCGGCAAAAACCTCGTCATGAACGGCTATCTCCGTTCCAAAGGCGAAACGCGAATCGCCGAAGGATCCCGAATCAGCGGTGAAATCAACACCTCGGGAAAATTAATTATTGATAAAAATGTCAAAATCGACGGCAAAATTTCAGCCAAGTCGGTTTTGATTCACGAATCTTCTTTTGTCGAAGGCAAAGTTTCATCCGGTAACATCCGTTTTGTCACCGGCGATGATTTCGACATCAAAGACCCAGAAAATGCTGAAAAAGCAACCATCCTTTCCAAATCCGATTCCTTTGACCTGATCACGTCAAACATCACGGAAAAGAAAGAAGAGGAAGAAGAAATTATTGACGCCGAAACAGACGAATATCTTGAAGCGGATTCCGAAGACAGAAACGCTGAAGCAGAAGCGGCTGAAGCAGAAATGGAGCAGGAGCTGACAGAAGCAGCAACAGATGAAGCAGAAGTCGAGACAGCAGAAGTATCGATAGATGAAGCAGCAAACGAGACAGCAGAAGAATCGACAGAAGAAACTGCAAGCGAGACGACAGAAGAATCAACAGACGAAACTGCAAACGAGACGACAGAAGAATCAACAGACGAAACTGCAAACGAGACGACAGAAGAATCAACAGACGAAACTGCAAACGAGACGACAGAAGAATCAACAGACGAAACTGCAAACGAGACGACAGAAGAATCTGCAAGTGAAACTTCAGCAAAGACAGCTGAATCTGATGAAGATGAAAAAGAAGCGGCTGACGAGTCAGACTCCGGAGAAACAGCAGCAACTGAATCAGATAAATCGCCTGCCAAAGCAGAAAAAAAGCAGGGCAGTACTTCCAAGAGAGCTCAGAAAAGAAGAGCTAAAAAAGCGAACGCTGAGCAAAAGGAAATTACAATTGTGAATGTCTTCACGGGCGAAGATTTTGAAAAAGAACAGCCCGATGCCGAAGATGAACAGACGGATTCGGCTGAAGACAATGAAACTGATACACTTTCGGACGTAGAATCCGAAAAAACAAATGAAAACTGAAAACAAAGTTATTGAGTAAATGAGTAAGGAATAAAAATAAGGAATTGGAAAAAAGAAAAAATTAAAGATAAATTGAAATTATCTGCCGGTTTCGATCCGGTGACCTTCTTCAATTTCTTCCATCAGGTCTTCTTCGCCTTCAATGACAAAGTTTCCGATGTAGGTGCAGTTTTTGCAGTGATAAATATCACCCATGACACCGCCGGTTTCAAGATAAAGGCCTGACTTTCCGCATTGCGGACAAATTAATACCATAATTATCATCTCCGATTTGTTTTTCAGTATTCAGTTATTATGTAAATGTTTATATTTAAATCAGTATGACGACCATGGATAAAATGAGCCAAGCCACCCCTGCCATGAAACAATATTACGCGGCCAAAGAAGAGTGTCCCGACGCCCTCGTTTTTTTCCGCATGGGCGACTTTTACGAATCATTCGGCGACGACGCCAAAACAATTGCTAGAGAGCTGGAAATCACACTCACTAACCGCGGTAAAACAGAAGACGGCAAACAAATGCCGCTTGCCGGAATCCCGTACCACGCAATTGATAATTACCTCCCGCGTTTGGTTAAAAAAGGATACAAGGTCGCCATCTGCGAACAGTTAGAAGATCCGAAAAAAGCAAAAGGTATTGTCAAAAGAGGCATCGTACGCGTTGTAACGCCCGGGACGGCAATTGATTCTTCTATCATTACAGATGCTGCAAACAATTATTTAATGGCGCTTTCCGGTTCATTCACTTCCGAAAACGGCGCCGGCTCCAAAAAAGGAAAACAAAAAAGCGCTGACGGCGGCGATGTATTCGGCATTTCATTTTTAGATATTTCAACCGGCGAGTTTTTCGGCACTCAATTTGAAGACTCGGCGCCTTATGAAAAAGTCATCAGCGAAGTCGCCAGATATCGGCCGGCAGAATGTATTATCCAAGAAACGCTGATGGAAAATGAACTTTTAGTCAACCGTCTTTTGGAAACGAAAGTCAAACTGGAATCTTTTGAATGTTCCAAGTTAGCGGCCGACGTCCAAAAGTGCGAATCGGATCTGCTGAAACAATTCAAAATTTCAACACTTGAAGGTCTCGGTTTTAACGGATCAGATTATGCAGTCTTAGCATGCGGAAAAACGCTGGATTACGCACTTAAAACGCAGATGAGGGAGCTGGAACACATTCAGCCCGTTCAATTTTATTCTTTATCCAAAAATCTGATTTTGGATTCGATGACGCTCCGCAATCTCGAAATTATTAAAAACACCCGCGACGACGGTGAAAATTATTCTCTCATTCGGGTTTTGGATCAAACAAAAACACCGATGGGTTCCCGCCTGCTTCGAAATTGGCTGCTTCGGCCGCTGGTTGACCCGAACGAAATCGGAAAACGGCTCGAAGCCGTGTCGGCGCTTAAAGAAAACAGTCTCGTCCGTTACGATTTAAGACAGCATCTTTCCGGAATCACAGACATTGAAAGGCTTGTCAGCCGAATGATTTACGGCAATTCAAATGCGCGCGACCTCATTTCCATGCGCAATTCTTTGGCCGAACTGCCCGGACTCTGTGCTGTATTGGAACAGTTATGCAATCAGGCGGCAGGCAAAACAGAGCCGGCACTGCTTGCCGAAATCAGCAGTGAAATCTCCCTATTTGATTTCGCGCCCGAGCTGACGGATTTAATTTCAAGGACGATTGTTGACGAGCCGCCGATTACGGTTCGCGAAGGTAAAATGATTCGTTCCGGATTCAGCAGCGAACTGGACGAACTCAGAGGTGCTTCAGGCGACAGCAAGGAATGGATTGCCGATTTCCAGACGAAACAGAGGGATCAAACAGGTATTAAAAATTTAAAAGTCGGCTACAACAAAGTTTTTGGTTACTTCATTGAAGTGACTAACGCCAACAAGCATCTCGTTCCTGAAAATTACATTCGGAAGCAAACAGTTGCTAACGGCGAACGCTATTTTACGCCCGAATTAAAAGAGCGGGAAAGCCTGATTTTAACAGCTGATGACAAATCTGTGGCGCTCGAATATGAAATTTTCCGAGAAGTCACCGAACACGTTTCCTCTTTTGCCAAAGAAATCCAAAGCATGGCGCATCTCATCGGAAAAATTGATGTTTTGTGCAGTTTCGCCGAAGCGGCAATTGAAAACAATTATGTCTGTCCGCAATTGGACGACAGCTTGGAAATTTTAATCCGAGACGGACGCCATCCGATTGTTGAAAAAACAACATTTGAAGCTTTTGTTCCAAACGATACGGAAATGGATTCGGTTGAAAATCAGTTCCTTTTAATTACAGGTCCCAACATGGCCGGTAAATCCACTTACATGCGGCAGATCGCTATGATTATCGTGATGGCGCAGGCCGGCAGCTTCGTTCCGGCATCTTACGCTAAAATCGGTGTTGTTGACCGTATTTTCACAAGAATCGGCGCTCATGACGATTTAGCAGGCGGCAAAAGTACGTTTATGGTGGAAATGGTGGAGCTTGCTAACATTTTAAACAATTCCGGCGAACGCAATTTGATTCTTTTAGACGAAATCGGCCGCGGTACCAGCACTTATGACGGTTACAGCATTGCCAAAGCGGTTGTCGAATACATTCACAACAAAGATAAAAAAGGCGTCCGAACACTTTTCGCAACGCATTATCATCAGCTGACAGCACTTGAAAACAAATTGAAGCGGCTGAAAAATTTCCATATTGCTGTTCGTGAAACCGGCAGCGACTTAGTTTTCCTTCGTAAAATCGTTCCGGGCGCAACCGATAAAAGTTACGGTATTCACGTGGCAAGGCTTGCCGGCGTTCCCGATAAAGTGAACGAGCGCGCCGCCGAAATTTTAAAGGAAATCGAAAACGAAAGTTTGGCCGAAGACGAAGGACGCAGCAAGAAAAGACAGGCGCGCTACACGCAGCTTTTGCTGTTCGATCCTGAGAGTGCAGGCGCAGAAGAGCGTATTGTTGAAAAATTCATTGAGCATCCCGAAATTGAAGAACTGAAAGACGAGTTTAAAGATTTGGATGTCAATAATATGACGCCGATGCAGGCGCTTTTGAAGCTTGAAGAAGTGAAAGAAAAGCTCAAAAAACTGGAAAAATAATTTGATGAAATATTAAAAATAAAATGCGGCATCAGCTCATAAGTTTTCTTCATCCTTTGCTCAAGATGGGGTAACTTTCATCATCTGCCGTAATCCCTGTTTATGAATCCGTCTTATTTATGTCTTATTTATGAATTCTGTTTCAAATGGTAAATGAAAGTTGGAAAAAGAGAAAATGTCATTGATTTTGAAAGCGGTTGAAAATGTTCCTTTGATTAAAAAAGGGGATGACATAGCGGATATTATTTGTAAAAACGCGGACATCGCTGATAAAGATATTATTGTCATCGCGTCAACGATTGTTTCTAAAGCCGAAGGGATGACTTTCCGGGAAGAAGACATCATTCCGACCGCCGAGGCTGAACGGATTGCCGCCTTAAACGGCAAGGGTTCCCGCTTTGTTCAGGCGATTTTAGATGAAAGCATTGAAGTTTTCACGGAAGCGCCGTTTATGCTCGTCCGCAACAAAAACGGTCACGTCTGCATCAATGCCGGTATTGACGGGTCCAATGTCGGCGGCGGTTTTCTCTTAAAATTGCCGAACAAACCTGATAATTACGCCGCTGCAATCGGTAGAAAGATTGAAGAAAAAACAGGAAAAAAGATCAGCGTCATTATTACCGATACCAACGGCCGCGCTTTCAAAGAAGGTCAAACAAATGTTGCCATCGGTCTTTACAACATTAAACCGATCCTGCCGTGGGTCGGCGAAAAAGATTTGTACGACAAAGTTTTGGAAATTTCAGAAGAAGCGGTAGCCGATGAAATTGCCGGCGCTGCCAATTTGATAATGGGCGAAGGCGGCGGCGGGGTTCCGGCGGTTATTGTCAGCGGTTTGGATCTTTATACCGACGAAGCGGTATCGGTTACTGAAATGTACCGGTCAAAAGAAAGAGATGTTCTTATCCGCGGGCTTTTGGAATTGAAAGATAAAAATGAATAATTGACAACGAAAAACGAAATGAATCAAAATAATAAAAGCAAGACATGATTTATTGTTTTTTTCATTTAGCTTTCCGATTCTGAAATCTTTTTTCCAATTCTTCTGTTTTTTCAATTCTTCCATTTCTTTTTTCAAAACGGAAAATATAGAATTGTTTTTATGCCAATGATATGCTTTATTTTGCTTTTTTTCGGTTTTTTCATTATCGGAGTGTATATTAAACCCCCTTCTTTTAATGCCGGTTCTGTCAACTGATAACAAATTGTTATATAAATAATCTATTCAAAGAAAATTTCTTTAAAGAGTATTATTCTCTAATAGTTGCTTTTTTATATTAAAATATCCTTTTCCAAATATTGCTAATAATTACTATTTAAAATTTTATTTAAAATGGGGCTCGTTATGAAAAAAGGCGTAAAAACGATATTTTTGAGTTTAGTTGCGGTTTTGTTTTTTACAGCAACACTTGGGACGGCGACAGCTGTTGATTTTAAAGGAGGCGAGGGGACTTCCGAAAATCCATATCAAATCGAAACTGCTGTTCAGTTGAATGGTATTAGGGATAACCTTTCGGCGCATTATGTTTTAAAGACTGATATTAATATGAAAGGAACAGCTTATGAGCTTAATTGGGTACCGATCGGGAATACAACCCATCCTTTTACAGGAACATTTGACGGCGGGAATTTTAAAATTCAAAATTTAAAATGCATTTACAATCAGAGCGATGATATTCGAGGAAAAGGTGTTCGTTGGGATGTCGGATTATTCGGATCTGTTCAGTCTCCAAAATCTTCTTCACCGAATTCCAGTCGAATTTCAAATCTGGTTCTTGAAAATGTTGATATTTTAGTTGGTCACAATAATAATAATAATCAGGAAAATATTGCAGGACTTGTCGGTTATTTAAAAAACGGAACCGTTGAAAATTGCCATGTCAGCGGAAAAATTAATGGTACTAAATTTGTCGGCGGGGTTGTTGGCAAATCAGTTGATTCGACAATTAAAAGCTGTTCATTTAAAGGACCAATAGATTCTGTACATGGCTGGACCGGCGGTATTACAGGTTCTGCAGCCGGAGATATAATAGACTGTCAAGTAAATAATTCGAATATTACATCCAAAGGCTCTAAAGTCGGCGGTATTACAGGACAATTGAGCGGCAATATGATCGGATGTTCTGCCACATATATTCAGAAACTTGAAGGCGGCGGCAGTAATCATGATTCAGTCGGCGGTCTTGTCGGATTAGTAAACGGCCCCTCTTTAATTAAAGAATCAAATTCGGGTGCGGATGTCGGGAAATTGAATTCATGGAATCTTGAGAATGAAATTGAAAATGTTGGCGGTCTTGTCGGATCTGCAACAGGTACCGTTGAAATAAGTAATTCTTTTTCATTAGGAACGGCCACCGGTTCAAAATATGTCGGCGGTTTAATCGGATTATCAGGAGAGGGCAGTACTGTAACAATAAAAAACAGTTATTCATTCAGCGGCATTTACGGTGCCGACAGCTCAGGTGGTCTTGTCGGCAAGATGTTTTCCGGAGATATAATCAATTGTTTTTCAGCAAGTGATGTAAAAGCAAAAACATCAAATGCCGGCGGAATTGTCGGACAAACTGTGAATGTTAATATTACAAATTGTTTTGCTACCGGTAATGTCAGTTCAGATCAGAACTCCGCAGGTATTGTCGGCTATGCAGCAAACGGAAAAACGAATTTAACAAATTGTTATGCGCTTAATGAGAATGTTATCGGAACATTAGCTGTAAATAGAATTGTAGGCAAAATGCATGATTCAGCCGCTCTCAATGTCAAAAAATGTTTTGCTTGGGAAAATATGACGGGGGAAACTTACAGTGAAAGCGACCTAAGATTTTATGGTACCAATCTGACTTCTGACGAAATCTGGGATACTTTCCCTGACAAAAAATGGGCCGGCTGGAGCACAACTGTTTGGGCGGCAAATGATTGGTATGAATTCAGGTTGCCTGTTCCCGTGTGGACAGACAAAAAAATTCAGGTGCGTGCGATTTATCTAATGCCTGCGGTTGTTCTAAAATATGACGGAAACGGTTGTACAAGCGGAGATAGCACGGTTCCGATTGACAATAAAGTGTTTGAAAAACCGGGAGAACCTGACTATCCTCAAAGAGCAACAGTTAGAGGACCCGATGATATGAAAAAAGACGGTTATGTTTTTGAAAAATGGACAACAGAAGCGGACGGCTCCGGGTATTCCTATTTGCCCGGCGATGAAATTTTGATGAAAAAAGACGTGACGCTTTATGCCCAATGGACGAAAGAGGAAAAGAAGGGCGGTGAAACTCCGAGCGGCGGCACCGGCGAAGCCGGTATTGGTAATCCGAAACCGGTTAAACCCGCGGAAAATGTTCCCGGTTTTGAAAATGAAATAATAATCGAAGAACCGATTGTTCCGGTGACTTTCAAAACGATTCTTGTGTTACTTTTCTTCCTCTTGGCAGTTGCCGTTTACTTGTTTGTAAAAAGAAGAGGAGATGAAGAAGATTAATTCTTCTTTATTTTTCCATTTGTTTTTCACTTTTCTTTTTTTCAAAAACAACAACTGTTTTTCATCGCTGTCAAAAAATTGGAGCGGCTTGCGCGCGGCGACAGCTGCCCGATTATATTACTGCGGTGGCAGCCGCTAAAATCGCCCTCCCACTGCAAACAGAAACCTGACTCCAACCGGCAACAAACACCTCCTTCCCACTGCCCGTAAAAATTGTGAGCGAAGCGAGCAATTTTTTTGGAAATGAGTTTTGTATTGGCAGGTATATGTAATTTAAAAAAGAAGAAAATTTGAATTTCGATTTTTAGTTATTTCCAAAAAATGGAGCGATTAGCGCCTCTTATTTTTCATCAAAAACCGCATACAACATACTTAATGTTCCGATTCCGAGCGGTTCCTGAACAACGCGAACATTGTATTTTTCAATCAACTCATCGGAAATACCGAGCGGGATTCCGGGGGTTGAAACGATTGAATTTTGTTTGAGAACTTCTTCTCGAATCGTATCGGGGCACGGCGTCGCTTCAAAGATTTTGAAAAAGGATTTCGGCTCCTTTTCGGAATCATATTTAAAAACAGGATACTGTGAAACAATTTCATTCACGCGGTTGGAATCGACATCAAAAACATAAACGTTCAGTTTTTCATTTAAGAAAGTTTCAATAGCCGGCGTTCCGACTTTTCCGAGACCGAGAACAAGAACATCTTTGTCATCGCTGCCGCCGTTTCCGTCTTTCGCATGACAGAGAATTTCAGCGTAAATTCGACCGGTACAAATCTGGTTATGAGCGATTTTACCGTTTCTTAAATTATGAGCGATATAAGCGAGATCATCCGCCATTAAAATAATGTCGGCGCCTTTTGTAACCGCTTCGTACCAGCCGGCAACATCCGTATTTTCAGTAATGAATCCGTTCATACCGAAATGCTGAACCGTAAAAAGCAGAGATTCCGAAAAACTCCCGATAATGCCGCCGCCTGCGGTAATCGGGATAATTGCAACTTTTTCGTTATTCGGCACTGTTTTGTAAACTTCACGGCAGAGTCCGTCCAAAGAGCAGCCTGTCAATTCCGTAATCAAACGATCGTTTTCAACGAGCGCGTCTGTCATATTTGCTAAATCTTCGGGTGTTAAAAGTGCCATAATTATTCTCCTTCATGCCGTTTTTATTTTTAGAACAATTTTAGAATTATTTTTAAAATTATTTTTAAGATTCACTCTTTTCCAAAATCAAAGAGATTGCTTTTTCTCTCTTTTTTATTGTTTCCGATTCCGTTTTCGCGTAAGTGATGACGGTATAGGCGCGGTAATTATTTTCGCCCGCGCATTCAAAAATTTCAATTCCGGGTTCCTTGATCGGTTCTTGATTGCTTTGAGTAAACGGCCGGAAACTGCTGCCGGCAGAAATTAAATGTTCGCCGCCTGAAATCAGCTTTCCGTTTTCTTTTTGGAAATGTTCAAAAATACAATACGATTTTTCATATTCGGGATTCGTTGAAACCGATAATCCTTTTTCTTTAAAATCAGGATTTGTAAATGCTTCAATCAGCAAAAGAAGCAAATTTACGCCGGAAGAAAAGTAAACGCAAATAGGCGTCTGACTCGGGAAACGCGCGTCAATTTCAAGCACTTTCCAGCCTTTTTGACTTGAAATCGCTTCCACGTCCATAATGCCCTTTAAATTCAGACCGTCTGCTAACTCAAACGCGATTTTTCGGTAGGTTTCGTCTGTCGGCAGCGGCGTTACTTGGTAGCAATCCCAGACATCGTCAATGTGAATGTATGTTTCTTTAACAACCGTTAAATCGCCGTTTCCGTTGCCGATAACTTCAAGCGAAATCACGGGGCCTTCTAAATATTCTTCAATTAAAAAATGAGCGGGAACAGATTTCAGTTCTTCATCGGAATGAATGATTCGGGCGCCGACACTGCCGCTTTCTGACGGCGGTTTGACAAAATAAGGCGGCTCGTTGGGTTTATCAGCCGGGGTCGGAACGCCGATTTTTTTGAAATAATCTTTGGATTTAGATTTGTCGCTGCTGATTCTGTAAGCATTAAAATCGAAAAGAAGCGGACATTTGATTTCGTTTGAAACAGATTCCAAAAAGGCAATCGTTTCTTCATTTTCATTGACGGGAATCATGAAATCCGATTTTTCAGAAATTGAAATAAATCGGGATTTGTCTTTTGTAATATCAAAACAGTAAAATTCATCGCAAAGGCTTTGAGCCAGAGCTGTCGGGTTTTTGTCAATTAAAATAACTGTGAGTCTGGCTTTTTTCGCCAAATAAGCCGCTTCAACGCCCTGAAGTTTGCCGCCGATAAGGCAAATGCTTTTTCCGGTGTATTTGGATTCAAAATCTGAAAGAATCGGAAATTGGCATTGAGCTGAAAACGACATGTTGATTCCTGTTTATGATGATTTTTATGATGATGTTATGTGTGCTGTTTATGATGATTTATTTCGATTCAGATAAGCTTCAAAATTTTCCTGACTGCCGCGGACAAGTCCCATCTCATTCAGTTTTTCAATAACGCTTTTCGCATCTCTTTTTCTTTCACTGAGAGAAACATCGCGGTCAAAATTAACAACGCCTTCCAGTTTGGAATCAGCTGAAATAATAGATGTCACCACATTGGCGCCGGCGTTGAGACGGTCGACCATTCCGGGAATGCCGGCAACATCAAGAGAGGCCGGAATCAAACGGTCAGGGAAAACGAATCGGAGAACGGAAATAACTTTTAATTCCATCAAGCCGGATGCCTGCGTTGTTTCGGCAAGCGGAGTTCCGGGCTGCGGTTCAAAAGTCATGACACGAACTTGGTCGGGATCTGCTTTTTGCATTCCGCGAATGGAGATGACTGCCGATTCAATGTCGTCAGATACAGACGGGCTGACAGGTTCGCCGTTTGAAAGCTTAATTTTTGAAAAACCGGTTAAAATGCCGTCTTCGATACAGATTCCGGCAGCTTTCGCATTGAGCCGGGCCTGATAACGTTCTTCAAAAGATTGACCGGCGCGCAGTTTTTCGTAGAGTTCTTTTTGATAAGTTTCCTGATAAAGCGCAAAAAAGTTCGCGCCTGCTTCTGAAAGCGCTTGGATAAAATCGTTATCGACAACGCCGGGGGAAACCATGACGGGAAGCCCTGTTACATCTTTTGCGATTCTCACGAATTCCAGCAAATTTTCAGGATGATTATGGAAATGAGGGTCTTCGCCCATCGTTAAATCGATCATATGAACACCTTCGTTTTTGAGATCCTCACACATATTTCTCAGTTCTTCAGGCGTAATTCTGTAACGATCGATCTTATTTTTAGCGTTGTAGTAGCAGAAAGTGCATTGATTTTTGCAGTAAGTGGAAAAATAGACAAAACTGTAGAGATAGACATCTTTTGAAAAGAAATGCTCGCGAACTCGAACGGCGGCGTCAAACATTTTTTGAAGACCGGTTTTGTCCGTTGCTGAAAGCATACTGCGGATATCATCATCCGTCAGCGGTTTTTTTTGAATGATGTCTTCTATGAATTGCTCGTATTCGGCATCACTCATTTTTGAAAAATAATCCATTTCCCCCAAATCCCCCGACTGCTTAATAATTTATAAATTGATTTATTATTGATTTACAAATTCGTGTAAATGCCGTTATAATAGAATTCCGATCGGCTTCCTCTCTTGATGTTTTTAAAGTTGTATTTCGCTTTGAGCAGGCGCTCTAAACCGAATCCTGCGCCGATCCACGGCTTGTCAACACCCCAATCCATATCCATCGGAACCGGACCGACAACGGCGGACGAAAGTTCTAAATCGCCGTGCATGACATCAACGGTCGCGCCGTAAACCATACACTCGTCTCCTTCGATTTCGTAACTGATACCGAGATAAGTTAAGAATTCATCAATCAGCTGTACCAGGTTTTCGCGTGTGCAGCCTTCGCCCATCTGACAGAAATTCACCATTGTAAATTCTTCTAAGTGGCTGCTGCCGTCTGATTCTTTGCGGTAGCACGGGCCGATTTCAAAAATTTTAAGCGGATCGGGCATCACTTTTCCGAAGCGGTGGAGATAATTGTAAAGAACAGGCGCCAGCATCGGACGGAGGCATTTACCGTCATCGGTTCTGAAAACCTGTTTGGAAAGTTCCACATCTTTATCGATTCCCATTTTGATAATATATTCCTCGGGAATGAGAATGGAAGACTTGATTTCAATAAATCCTTTTGAAATTAAAAACGCCGAAATGTCGCGTTCCAGCTTCGCCAGCATGTGTTCACGGCTGTTTTCATAAATATCAACGAGCTCCGCCTTTCTTTTGGAAACAAGTTCCGCTTCCAATTCTTCAAACGGCGGAAGATCGGGGCTGTCCAAATCGATTTCATCAGAGACGAGCAAAGCTTCCAATCTCTTTCTTTGGGACGGGGAATATTTTTCATTCGCGGACACGGTTACATTCTCCTTTGCGGTCGGCTGTATCGGCGTTGTTGCCGGCACAGATACCGACGCTGCTGCAGGCGCAGATGCTGATGTTTGCGGCTGAACTGCATTGTTTTCAGTTGTTGCTGCTTGCTGCACTGTACTATTTGCTGCTGCCGTCTGCTGTGCTGTGCTGCTGCCTGCACTCGTCACTGCTGTCGATCCCGCTCCTTTTTTCATCACTTTTTTCGGCGCCGATTTTTTGACGGTCGCTTCTACGTAAGTGATTCCGGGGTCGTAGAAATCTTTGGCAACGAAACGGTTGATGCGTTCGTCGGACAGTTTGCAGTGTTTGCAGACTTTTCTGTATTTTGAATTGCGTAAGGCGCGGGCTGATGCGCTGCGTCTTGAATTATTAACGGTGATGACTTCACCGCAGTCGGTATGAATGCGGATTTTTTTAGTGGAAACTTCATATCTTTGGACGCCGTGCAGGACATCTTTTCGTGAAAGCCAAACATCATTGAGTTTGACGAGCCGCTCAAGCATCGGTCTGTCTGCCATATTTGTTTCCTCCTTTTAATTTTCCGTCATAACGACAATAATTATAATGCGGAAATCCCGGGAATCTAACCCGGCTAAACGGATCTAGAGTCCATTCGGTCTACCTGACCAGATTTCCTTTCCGAATTCTGCCGTTAATTTTTGTTGTGGGGTTTTATTTTTTTATTTTTTGTTGTTTGTTGTATTTTTTGGGTTTTTGCAGTTGAAGTGTTCCCGCAATTAAGCTCTTTTTTAATTAATACCTTTCCGCCAAAAGCTGCGGACGGCAAGCATTTATGCTGCCGCTGTTGTCTTTTTTATACGCTTTTAATATATGTGCTGCAGGCAATTGCCATATAAATCATGCTGTCAGCTGCTAAAGCGTCAAAAGGGAGAGTGATGTTGTATTCAGATCGTTTCCCCAGGATCCGTTTTCATTTTGTGATTCTGTAAGCCATGGGAACGATTCTGTTGCAACGTGTTTTTGATTGCAGAGAATGAATGTCTGCAAAACGAGATTGCTTGTGGCTGTGTATTTCCAGAAGCCGTTTTCGCGGACGGAAAGAAGCCATTTTAATTTTTTGGAAATGAATTCGAAAATCATAAAGTCGGCGGCTTCGTTGAATTTGCCCAAATTCTTTTGCTTTTGAAGTGCAGTTAAGATGAGCGCGGTTGTTCCGGGGTGCTGCCTTTCGGGATTATCGTTTTCACATAAGTCCAAACAGAGTTCTTCTTCAAAAATTCCGGCGTCAGCGAGCGCGGGCAAAATATAAACGGTGTCATAAAGATTTTCGCCCCATTTTTCTCTGTTCGCCAAAAGATATTGAACGGCTTTGCCACGTGCGTTTAAAAGGTCACTGTTGTCCATTCCGCTTACGCGTTCTTCTAAATGAGAATACGCGGCTGACAAACAGGAAATGGCGCGTGCGGTTTCTCGAAGATCACCGTCAAAAGAGCCGTTTTCTTCCTGCTTCAAGAGCAATGTCTGAAGATATAAAAACGCAATCTGTGGATAGTTCCAATAGAGATGTGACAAAATTAAGTTTGACAAATCTTTGACGGCGATATCTGAAAAAGCGCCGTTCGTGTTTGCAAAGTAGGTTGAAATCCATGAAAATCCTGCGTCCGCTGCATTTGATATGGCGGCCGGCATTTCAATCAGGTCGGCCGAATAATTGCACGCGATTTTACAGGATGTCATAAGAATCTCTTTTGGTTTGAATTGAACATTTGTTTAGGCATTGATAGTATATGAAGATTCAGAATAGAGATTTATTTGATGTGATATGAAAAAGCGATTGCGCTTTTCATTTTATTTTTTAAAATTTGTGCGGCTCGCGCGCGGCTGCCGCTGCATTAATATTGATATTACAGCGGCGGAGCCACTAAAAATCGCGTCAGCGATTTTTCAGTAAACACCTCCCTCCCACTGCAAAACGGAATTTGATTCCAACCGGCAACAGAAACCTGACTCCTGCTGCCCCGTAAAAAAACGAAAAGTAAAAAATCCGAAGAATAGATGAAAAAATCGAAGAAAAGATGAAAAAAACAAAAAAGAATCAATATGATTCCGGTTTTGTTTCGTTCTGATCTTTAAAACTGTCTTTGAGATAAATCGCTGTCATCAGATCGGTTCTTGAAATAATGCCGACCATATTTTTTTCTTCATCTAAGACGACAAGACGGCCGATGGCATTCATTCCCATTTCATTGAAAGCCTCAAGCGCGGTTGCGTCGGGATGAATGGAAATTGCTTCTTTCATGACATCTTTGACTGTGAACGCGTAGCGTTCGGGTTCGCTGACAAAACGAGCATCGTCAACTGTAATCATGCCGACGACAGTATCATTTTGAACAACCGGATAACCCGGGTGTTTCTTTTGGAAAACGAGGCTGATAAAATCGTTCAGCGGCATGGATTCGTCGACAGTTGTGATGTCTGTTGTCATGATATCTTTGACGATAACGCCTTCTAAGATGGTTGTTGTTTTGAACATTTTTCCTTCTTCTGAGGCTGAAATGTAAAGGAACAGCGCCAGGATGACAAGCCACCATTGGAATGCGAGAAGGGAAATAATTGCTAAAATGACTGAAAATCCTTTTCCGATTGAAACGGCCGTATTTGTGGCTTCTTCATAGGAATTTCTTTTGGCAAGCCAAGCTCGAAGAACGCGGCCGCCGTCCATTGGATAGATCGGCAGGATGTTAAAGAAGCCGAGAACTAAATTGAGTGAGCCGACAAGGAAAATTACAACCGGAATGTTGTATGTGAAAGTTGTCATTCCTTCTGTGATCCATGTGGTAATGTCAGCAATGCCGAAAATGGAACCGTAAACGAAATAATTGAATCCTAAAAGCAGAAGACCGATAATAATGTTAGACAACGGACCGGCTAAAGCAATGTTTAATTCTTTGGACGGGTCGATGTGATTTTCATTTTCAGGGTTTTCCATTGCTGAAATACCGCCGAAGAAAAATAATGTAATACTTTGAATTTTGACACCGTAAGAAGATGCCAGCAATGAATGAGCCAACTCATGAATCAAAAGCGTAATGAAAAACAATGCTGTCGTCAAGCAAGCTAAAAGATATCTTGATGCGACAGATTCGACGTGACGGAAACCGAATGGCGGTCCGGTGATTGCAAAAATGAATGCGAAA
This sequence comes from Methanimicrococcus sp. OttesenSCG-928-J09, assembly GCA_030266245.1. Classification (GTDB taxonomy): domain Archaea; phylum Halobacteriota; class Methanosarcinia; order Methanosarcinales; family Methanosarcinaceae; genus Methanimicrococcus. The sequence goes on along the minus strand of JAJDHP010000023.1, from coordinate 1,655 downwards.
AGAATGAAAACCAAAAGGAATGTGACATGAATATTGACAGGTATTCCTTTGATTGTTGCGATTTTGTAGCTCATGGTTTATAAACTGCTATTCGATAATATATAGATTACTAAACATTTTTCGTTTTTTGAATTATTTTGAATAAGAATTTAAGATAGCAATCGGCAGTATTAAATTGAGACCTAATCAGATTTTAATTATTGTAAATCATTTTTATATTTTTAAAGAAAGAAAAATAACCCCTTTATTTCGATTGGAGAGTTTATAAAGGCCCGCCCCCCTATAATTTCTACTGAAGAAAAATTAAAAAAAATCCGGACGAAAAAAATTAAAAATAAAAAAGAATTTTTATTTTTGTTGTTAAAACAATGTTGTTGTGTTAAGAATTTTTTCATATTTAAACTTGTTGAAATATGAAAAAATAACAAATAAAAAACAAATGTTATTAAGAAAAATTGTTTTTTAGAAGATTAAAGAAAATTAGAAAAAACTAGAAAAAATCGAATAGAAGATACAAAATTTAACAAATTTTTACTGAATTTCAAAGAAATATTTCAAACAATTTCAAACAATTTCAAATAAAATTTCAAACAATAAATCAAACAAAAACCAGTAAAAATCACCGAAAAATTTCACAGTTTAAATAATCTATATATTTTTAAAAAACATTTTTCTGCTGCTGTTTTCTCAAAGAAACTCCAATGGAAATCATGGGGTTGGTCTGAAAATCCATTTTTTTAATTTCCGATGGAAAAGAATTATTGAAATTTTATGATAGAACTTGATTCGTTTTTATTTATACGTTTTTTCCAACATACAAAAGATTTTAGTAATAATATTTACATAAAAAATCGTGTTATTACGTTCTTTATATATTCTTTATATTTTCTTTAAAAATTAAGCATGGGGCTTACTATGAAAATAAGATTTTTGGCTTTGGCTGCGGTTTTATTAACCGTCTTTGTATTGATGAGCGGTATTGCTCTTGCTGATGATAATCCTGATTTCAATGGCGGTTCAGGCACAGAAAATGATCCTTATAAAATCGCTACACCCGAACAACTTCAGAATATCGGCAAAGGTGAATATTTAAATTTATATTTCATTTTAGAGAAGGATATTAGTTTAACCGGAAAAAGTTGGAATCCGATTGGCACAAAAGATGATCCGTTCAAAGGAGTCTTTGATGGTAACGGAAAAACAATTTCCGGTTTGGAAATCAATGAACCCGAACAAGACTATATCGGTTTATTCGGTTATGCCGAAAATGCTGTTTTTTCAAATGTTATATTAACTGATATTTCCCTTACCGGCAGATATTGTGTCGGCGGTCTTGCCGGTTCTGTTTTAGGTACGGGCACTTTTATCGATTGTTCTGTTTCCGGTACTGAAGGCGGTGCTGTGAAGATAACTGCTGGTTATTATGCTGGTGGTCTTGCCGGTTCTGTTTATAACGGAGAATTTACCAATTGTTTTGTTTCCAGTTCTGGAGACGGCGCTGTGACGATAACTTCTAATAGAAATTGTGTCGGCGGTCTTGCCGGTTATGTTTATAACGGAGAATTTACCGATTGTTCTGCTTCCGGTACTGGAGCTGGCGCTGTGACGATAACTGCTAATGGAGATTATGCCGGCGGTCTTGCCGGTTATGTTTT
>JAJDHP010000022.1 GCA_030266245.1 Methanimicrococcus sp. OttesenSCG-928-J09 | reverse complement strand
GCCGATTTTAGCGCACGAAACAAAAGGTCCTGTCTTTTTTGAAAATATTGATGGCGCCGGCTCCAAAGCGGTTATGAATCTTCTCGGCTCCCGCGAAGAACTCGGGGCAATGCTCGGCGTTTCTAAAGAAGAAATTATTCGGAGATTAGCTGACATTTCTCCCAACGGCGAAGTCGTTGTCGTTAAAGATTCGCCGACAAAAGAAGTCGTTTTAGAAGGCGGTGCTGTTGACTTAACAAAATTGCCGATCATGAAACACTTTGAAAAAGATGGCGGCGAGGGTTATATTACAGCCGGTATCGTTGTTTCCGAATACGAAGGCGAAAAGAACGCTTCTATTCACAGGTTAATGGTCGTTGACAAAAATACACTGGCAGCAAGACTTGTTCCGCCGCGCCACACCTTTGTCATTCATAAAAAAGCAGCGGAAAAAGGCGAAAAGCTGCCGGTCGCAATCGTACTCGGCGCAGATCCTGTCATTACATACGCCAGCACAACACGTGTCCCGCTGTCTAAAGAATTTGAATATGCGGCAGCACTGCGCAGCGCGCCGGTTGAACTCTTTGAATGCGATAACGGCATTCAAGTTCCGCACGCAGAATACGTTTTAGAAGGTTACATCGACCCGACCGAGCGCGTTCAGGAAGGACCGTTTGTTGACATCACGGGAACATACGACCACATTCGTCCCGAACCCGTTATTAAAATCACAAAAATTTACCACAGAAAAGATCCGATTTATCACGGAATTCTGCCGGCCGGCGCCGAACATCTGCTGATGATGGGCGTTCCGTACGAACCTAAAATTTACAAAGCGGTCAGCGAAGTCACAACCGTTAAAAATGTCGTTCTGACCGAAGGCGGCTGCTGTTATTTGCACGCTGTCGTTCAAATCCAAAAGCAAACAGAAGGCGATGCGAAGAATGCGATTATGGCAGCGTTTGCGGCGCACACCAGTTTGAAGCATGTCGTTGTCGTTGATGATGATATTGATATTTTCAATCCTGACGATGTTGAATTTGCAATCGCGACACGCGTTAAAGGCGACTCTGATATCATGATTGTGACAAACGTACGCGGCAGTTCACTTGATCCGCGCGGCGCACCCGACGGCACGACAACCAAAGTCGGTGTGGACGCGACAAAAGTGCTGGTCAATAAAGAAGATTTTGAGCGCGCAAAGTTTCCCGTATTGAAAAAATAATGTCGGATAAAGGTGGCAAAAAATGTATCTGACAAAAGAAGAAGAAAAAACGCTTCGCGGCGAAGACGGCGAAACACTTCAGAAAGCGATTGAAATTCTCGTCGCGCTCGGCGATATTTACGGCGCCGACGCACTCATTCCGATCAAAAGCGCTCAAGTTTCAGGCGTTTCTTACAAAACAATTGGCGACGCCGGTATCGAATGGATCTCCGATCTGAAAGGCACTGTTAAAGTGCCGACCGTTCTCAATCCGGCCGGCATGGATATGGACAACTGGGAACGCCTCGGCATCGACCCGAAATTTGCGGCCAAACAAATTGAAATTATAAACGCATTCGGAAGTCTCGGAATTGAACCAAAATGTACGTGCACGCCGTATTATTTGAGCGGGTTTGATGTACAGTACAAAGACCATTTGGCGTGGGGCGAGTCTTCCGCCATTTCTTTTTCTAATTCCGTTCTCGGCGCGCGCACCAACCGCGAAGGCGGACCGTCAGCGCTGTCGGCTGCACTTGTCGGAAAAACGGCGGATTACGGCTTCCATAAAACCGAAAACAGAACGCCGAACATTGAAATCACTGTTGATTTTGAAACCGCAGGCTCCGATTACGGCGCGCTCGGCTACATCGCCGGAAAAATTGTCGGCAGCAAAATCCCGCTTTTTAAAATCAAATCCGTGCCGTCCAAAGATGAAATGAAAATGCTCGGCGCAGCAATGGCGGCATCGGGAGCGGTTGCGCTCTATCATATTGACGGCGTTACGCCTGAAATTACCGATAAAGAATTTGTTTACGAAAAACCCGCTGAAAGTGTTTCCATTGAAAAGAAAGACATCGACGCGGTTTATGAATCCGCGAACGAATCAACGATGGCAAACGACATTGTAACAATCGGCTGCCCGCACTGTTCCAAAGCGGAACTGGCGCAGATTGCTGATTTGCTGGAAGGCAAAACTGTTGTCAAAGAATTCTGGGTTTTCACTTCCCGTGAACTTGCCGGCCAAAACAAAGATTTGGTTGACAGAATCGAAGCAAGCGGCGCGAAAGTTGTTTGTGACACCTGTATGGTCGTCTCACCCGCTGCCAATAAATATCAGTGCATGATGGTGAATTCAGGAAAAGCTTACGCTTACGTTCCGAGCATGTGCGGCAGCAAAGCGACATACGGAACCGTTGAAAGATGTGTTAAAGATGCGACGGGGGAGATTTGATGAGTCAAATAATTAGAGGAAGAACGATTGCGCGCGGTCAGGCAACAGGAAAGGTACTGATGACGAAAGATCCGATTTCGTTTTTGGGTAATGTCAATCCTGAAACAGGCGACGTTGTTGATCCTGCACACGAGCTTTTCGGCAAATCAATCAAAGGAACCGTTTTGGTTTTCCCGCAAGGAAAAGGCTCAACCGTTGGTTCTTATGTCATTTATCAGCTCAAAAAAAATGGTACGGCCCCGGTTGCCATCATTAATTCCGAATGCGAACCGATTGTCGCTGTCGGCGCCATCATTTCCGAAATTCCGCTGATTGACAAACTGGAAATCGATCCTTACACCGTTTTAAAAGACGGTGACGAGGTTTTGGTCAACAGCGCCGAAGGATTTATTGAAATTTTGTGATTTTGAATTATATGATTTATGAATATATGATTCTGAATTTTTATGATTGATATTTGATGATTGAAATTTGATGATTCTGTTATGACAAACGATTCCCCTCTTCTTCCCGTTCACTTTCGTTTTTTTAAGAAAAACGGATACAGTTATTCCGCTTTAATTCCGGTTTTAGAGAACATTGCGTTCTCCAAAGAACCGGTTTCGGGAATCATGATTTACAGTTTTTTTACGAATCAAAAAGAAGATGTTTTTAAGGAAGTTTCAGAAGCGCGCGCCCGGAATCTAAATACATTTTTCATTGCCGGCGGTCCGCATCCGTCCGGTGCGCCTGCTGAGACTGTAAAGTATTTCGATGCTGTCGTCATCAGTGAAGGCGAAGAAACGCTGCCCGCTTTAATTTCTCAAATTCAATCCAATTTTCAAAACGGTGTCGATTTAAAAAACGGATTTGAAAACATTCTTGGAATCGCTTTTCAAAACAGCAGCGGCGATTTTGTTCAAACACAAAAGCGGCCGCCGGTTTGTTTAGATAATTTTCCTTGTTTTTCACCTGATAATATTTGGCGACCGCTTGAAATCTCCCGCGGTTGTCCGCACCGCTGCAAATTCTGTCAAACGCCGCAGATTTTCGGTCATCAAATGAGACACAGAAGCGTTTCTGAAATTGTCAAGTATGCCGCTTATTATGACGATTTGCGTTTTATTTCATCCAACGCATTTGCTTACGGCAGCAGCGGTGTCACACCAAAACCGGAAAAAGTAAAAGAATTGCTGTCTTCTCTTTCAGTTCTTGATGGTAAGAGAATCTTTTTCGGCACATTCCCCTCTGAAGTGCGTCCGGAATTTGTCACGGAAGACATGATTGATTTGGTAAAAACGTATTGCACAAATGATTCTCTCAGCATCGGCGCACAGTCCGGCAGCGATAAAATCCTCGAAGAAATCGGGCGCGGGCATACGGCAGAAGACGTTTACAAAGCGACAGAACTTTGTTTTTCAAATGATATCGTTCCGATTGTTGACTTTATCATCGGCTTCCCAGGCGAAACAGAATCAGATCAGCAGCAGTCGCTGGATATGATTGAGTGGCTCAGCAGAAATGGCGGAGAAGTGCGTGCACATTATTTGTCGCCATTGCCGTCAACTGCTTATGAAAACATTATCCCGGAAGATGTCCATCCTGATATTTCTAAAAAACTCGGGAAGCTGGCGCTGGACGGCAAACTGAAAGGAACTTGGGAAAATATGTCCGGAATTTTGGATTAATTATTGAATTAATTTATTGGATTAATTATTGGGTTAATTTTGAAATTCATTTTTGGACTAGATTTTAATTTTGGAATGATTAGATTTTTGAAGTCAATTTTGAGTTAATTATTGAACTAATAGTAATGAAAAATAATTACAATTCTATATTGGTTGTAACTTTTGAATATTTCTGGTTTACAATTAATTATAAATTCGGGGGTGCTTCTCGAATCTTTCCAAAATCATTCTGTGTTGAACTCTTTTTTTGCTTTTATAATGCACCAAAAATATATATAAGATATGTAATATAATTATATGGGAATGGAAATGTATTAATACAGCATTTTCATTTAAATACTATGCTGAGACATTGATGTAACTATATAGGTATTTATTTTAAATTGTAAATCTATTTGAAATAAATATTTGTATTATTTGATGTCACACGCATTTGATTCCGGCAATAATTGTTTCAGCGGTGATCGCGTTTTTGTTATTTTATTGCCAATTCAAAGATTAATAAACACACATTTAATTAAACTATAAAAAATTAAATTTGTTATACTTGTACAAAATTAGGAGTCATTGTTATGGATTTTGATATTATTGTCAATTCACTCAAAAAAGCCTGGGGCGACTTCACAAGCAACGCTGTTGCTTTAATCGTCGGCATTTTGATTGCAATCATCGGATCAATTTTGATCGTTACAATCGCACCGTTATTCTACGGTCTCTACTACATGATTATTAAAGCCGCACGCGGCGAAAAAGTCGAAATTAAAGACGTCTTCTACGGATTCCAGTCTTTCAGCGTCTTCATCAGAAGCTGGATCTACTGGCTCGTTTACTTCGTGGTCGCTATTGTTATCGGCATCATCACATCTTTGTTGGTCTCCATCTCTCCGGTTCTTTCAATCATCGGAACACTCTTGACCTTCATTTGGGGTCTCATTGCCTTGTATTCAATCTATGTCTACATCATGACCCCCTCCGAAAATGCGATTTACGCCTATAAGGAAGGTTTCAACATCTTCAAGGAAAACCTCCTCATGACATTGGTTGTTTACATCGTTTACTACATCCTTGTCGTCATCGGCGCAATCCTTCTCATTGTCGGTCTTTTGGTGACCGTTCCGATCGCATTGATCTTCATCGCAAACGTCTTGAAGACAATCAAACCGGGACTTAAAGACGGTTCCAACGCTTAATTTGACTGAATAAATTTATACGAAAATCGATTCAGAGTCTGATTTCAGGCTCTGAATTTAACTTCTTTTTTCTTAAACTTCTTTTTTTCTTTACCTTTTCAATTCTTTAGTATCCTGTCTCTATCCTCTGTATTTCTTTCGAATTTTGTGCCTTTTACGCTTTTTATTCTTTCGTTCTTATCCGGTTAATTCATTATCTGTAATCTTTTTATAGACCGATTCAGTTTGTTTATCTGAAAGATAGAAACAAAGGAATGGAATATTAGAGGAATTCAAATGATTTTTCCGGAAGAATACAAAACAATCGGATGGACTGAGGCGAATCGTGAAACGCCTGACAGCCGAAAAAAGATTTATTTTTTATCCAAATACGTTCTTGAAAAAACGGATGCTGGTTTCAACCTCTATGAAATCGAGCATGAAGGCAGCGGCTTTCTCAGAAATCCTGTTAACTCTGTTCTGATCGCCGATTCCGAAGAAATCATTTTCTGTCCCGAAGAATTGAATATTAAAAACAGAACTTTTCTGATTGAAGCGGCAGATCAACTCCTTCGAGAAGAAAACAAACGCCGCCAAAATATTAATTCTAATTCCAAATCAAAACCTGCCAAAAAATCGGCGACAACCGTTGTTTTCAAAGGCTTTGATAAACATTTGACTTTTGTCAAAGACCCCGATGTTTCTGAAATTTTAGAAATCGAAGTCATCGATGTTTTCCCGCCAAGCCCGCCGTGGCTTTCCAATTGTATCAAAAGAATGAATGTTGCCAATCTTTTCGGCGATCTTCAAATAAAATTCACGGATAAGCTTGTCGACCTCTCGATTCATCAAAGTGATAAAACCATTTATCCGTGCCATTCTTCCGGTTTGAAAGGCAAATTTTTAGATTCCGACAAACTTGATGAAAAAGAAGACGCCTGGCTTTTGGTCGGCTGCGACACGTCCAAAAAGATCATTGAAACCCTTTATCCGAATTTGAAATACGATTTCATTGATATGTGTCCGATGCGTTCCAAACTTACGAAGCCCGATAAACCGTTCATTATGCGGTGCTGTAAATCCGAAAATTCCAGCAATATTGTCGAAATCAACGGTCAGACCGGCGTTATCGTTCATTGGGGCGCAGGCGAATGGCAGATTGCCGAAAGCGTGAGAAAATTGGCGATTGAACTTCGCAAAGAATGAAAAAACAAGGATCATTTTTCATCTATTTTTTAAAAATGGTGCAGTTCGCGCGCGCAGTGACGGCTGCTCGAACGGAAACGGTTAGGTAAATATGGTAAATGGAATCGGTAAGGTAACAGTGTAAACAGAAACAGTAAGGTAAATATGGCACGTTCGCGCAAGCGAACGGATGTTATTAAAATAGGCAGATACATATAGAAACGATAGCTTGCAGCACATAGAGGCGGACAGCAGACTAATCAGCACTAAGTGTGCAGCAGCAATATTGGTGCCGTTTGCCATATGTACCTTTGCGGATGGGCGTATTCCGCAAATTTCCTATTTTGTTCGCTTCGCTCTCAAAATCGAAAATTAGCGGTCGCTTTTGGGATTTCAATTATTTGATGAAAAAAGAAGGAAGAGATTCTGATTAAATTAATACGGAATTCTCTTGCCCGACGCATCTCTGTGATATTTTCCGAATTCGGAGTCAACCAAAGTTTCCGCTTTGAAAACCGGACCGTCTTTGCAGACACGAACACCGAGCGTGTCAATGCAGCAGGCGCCGCAAACACCGATTCCGCATTTGAAATAGCGTTCCATTGAAAATTCTGCTTTATCGAGGGCATTCTTTTCAATCAGAATTTTCATGACGAACTTCATCATCATCTCAGGACCGCAAACATAAATCTTTGTAAATTCCATCAAATCAAGTTCGACAAGAATATCGGTGACAAAACCTTTCTTTCCTTTCGTTCCGTCATCGGTCGTCAGCAGTACATTTCCTGTTTTGCTGAAACGATCTTCAAAAATCAAATCAGATTCACTTCTTGCGCCGAGAATAATTGTGACTTCCGCGCCGAGTTTCTTGGATTTTTCAGCCAGCGGAGCAAGAGGTGCGGCGCCGATGCCGCCTGAAATAATTAAAACTTTTTCTCCTTTTTCGGGTAAGGTGAACGGATTTCCGAGCGGACCTCGAAGACCGACGCTGTCGCCGACTTTTAATTCAAAAAGCGCATTTGTCGCCGGACCGACGGTTTGAAACGTCACGCCGTTTTTATAGGCGCAGCCGAGCGGTATTTCATCAACGCCGTGAATCCAGACCATACAAAAGTTTCCGGGACTCATATTTTCAAATTCACGGTCAAAAAGAAGAGTTCTCTTGCCGGTATTTGTTTCATCAATAATTTCAATAATTTTCGCGTTCATCGGAAAGCCGCCCGAAAAACACTGACATTTTTCAGCCATCTTATTTCCTCCTGTGTGCCATGCCGATCAGCTCATCAAAAGCGAATCCTTTCTCTTTCATAAAGTGCTGCGCGCCCGACCAAACATCAGCAAAAATTGTTTCGCTTTCATAAACTGCCGAACCGATTTGAACCGCCGAAGCGCCGGCCATCATCATTTCAATCATATCTTCCCAACAAGAAACACCGCCGACACCAATCACCGGAATCTCAAGCGCTTCATACAAATCATAAACACATTTTACCGCAACTGGTTTAACAGCAGGACCCGACATGCCGCCTGATCTGTTTCCAAGAACAGGCCAGCCCGAATGAATATCAATTGCCATTCCGCGAACCGTATTGATGGCAACAATAGCATCAGCACCGCCTGCCTGAGCCGCAAGACCGATATCTTTAATGTTCTGCACATTCGGCGTCAGCTTGACCCAAACCGGAACATCAACAGCATTTTTTACGGCAGCCGTAATCTCTTCCACATGGCAGGGCTGGCTGCCGATGTCGGCACCATAGCCTTTCGCATGCGGGCAGCTGACATTCAATTCAAAAGCGTCAGGTTTCGAAGGCAGTAAGCCTTCTGCGACAGCAACAAAATCCTTCGCGTCGCCGCCGAAAATGCTGGCAATTACAGGCGCACTTTCAGCTTTGTCGGTAAAAGAAGTTTTGACAAATTCAATTTCCTGTCTGAACTCATCATAAGACGGATTCGGCAGCCCCATCGCGTTTAAGTAACCGAATGTTTCGCCGCGTCCGCCATCAGCGCTCAGCGCAATCATAGACGGATTTGAATGACCGTAAACCGGAATCGGGCCGATTGATTTTGTCACAACACCGCCGGCACCGTTTCGAATCACGCGCGCCATCGACGCGCCGTTCGTTCCCAAAATGCCGGCCGCTAAAATTGTCGGATTTTTAAGCGGAACGCCTGCTGCCAAATAAACCATAATTTTCTCCCCTTATGTTTTTCATGATTCTAATTATCACGTTTCTGTTTCTCATGCTGCTGTTTAATTTGCCGTTTTATTGCTTATTATTCTGCTCTTTTTGATCTTTCAATTCCTGAATATAGCAAATCGCTTCTTCAGCAAGCATTTTTCCGCCGGACAAAGCCAGCTCTTTTCCAAGCTGTTCGGCTTCCGCTTCCCAATTGTCGGCAGAAATCTTCTCATCCACTTTGATGCTTTTCGTACCGTCACAGGACAAAACTTCTGCTCGCACACGGATTTTTTTGCCGTTGGATTCAAATTTAGCGTAAGCGCCGATCGGTGTTGTACAGCCGCCTTCCAAATCTGTAACAACAATTCTCTCGATTCTTGTTTCAATTTGAGACTTCTCATCATTCAAAAGCGCGACCGCTTCAACCGCCGGTGTTCCGGCAAGTGCAACCACCGCAACCGTTCCCTGATTCGGCGACGGTGTAAAATCATCAATATCCAAACGCGTTCTCACTCTGTCGGTCCAGCCCATGCGTTCAAGACCGGCTTCGGCTAAAATGATACCGTCATATTGACCTTCTTCTAATTTGCGAAGGCGTGTGTCAATGTTTCCGCGAAGTTCTTCAATAACTAAATCAGAGCGGTAACGCAAAAGCTGAGCACGGCGGCGCATAGAACTCGTTCCAATGATCGCGTTTTTAGGAAGTTCGTCAATCGTCAAACCGTCCTTTGTCAGCAGCACATCATAAGGCGAATCGCGCGGCAAAACCGCTGCCGTCACCAGTTCGGGCGGGCGGATTGTGGGCAGATCTTTCATGGAATGAACAGCAATTTCAATGCCGTCTGCCACCATCGCATCATCCAGTTCACGAACGAATGCGCCGACACCTGTTGAAACCTGATAAAGCGGTCTGTCTGTAAAACGGTCGCCGTCGGTTTTAATAATCTGCTCTTCCGTCTCGATTCCTTTCTCTTTTAAAAGAGCGGCGACTTTTCTCGTCTGAACCAACGCAAGCCGGCTTCCTCTTGTCCCGATAATCATGATTTAATTTTCCTTTCCTTCTCGTTATTCAATAATTCAAAATGATTTCTATAAATTTGAATATTTCAATACATTTCATTACTTATCTCAGTGCTCAGTGTTTTTATTCCATTGTTCATCTTAAAAAGAAAAACCAAATTAAAACACCGGCCTACAACAATATAATGGCAGCAATGAGTGCTTTTTTCCAATATTGTTCAGCAACCGATTGAGGCGTTTTCTTATATGTGACAGAAAAATCATAGCTGCAGCCGCTGCAATGATATTTGTCTCCCGGACCTTTGCCGATATCGGTCGGTTCCAAGTCCGTCATACGGCATGCAGGACATTTGATATATTCCATCTCATCCTCTCTTTTTTTCTCTCTTCTCTCATCTGATGCTTATAACTTAAATAATTATAAGTTCTTTTCAACCGCCTCAGCCGTTTTACTGAAATCCTCATCGGTGTGCGCGAGTGAAATAAAGTTCGTTTCAAACTGAGACGGCGGTAAGAAAACACCTGAATTCAGCATTTTATGGAAGAATTCCATGTATCCTGCCGAGTCGCATTTCAAAACATCCTGATAATTCAGCGGTTTGCCGCCGAAGAAAATCACAAACAAGGACGACAATCCGCCGACATAATAATCCGGCTTTTTGTCTGAAACAACATCTGAAAGCATTTTCCTGAACATATCTCCGCGCTGATTCAATGTTTCCTGTACCTTATTTTCTTTAAGATAATCAAGAACGGCAATACCGGCAGACATAGAACACGGGCTGCCGCTGAATGTTCCCGCCTGATAAACAGGACCGTTGGGAGAAATCATTTCCATAATATCTTTTCGGCCGCCGAAAATACCGATCGGCATACCGCCGCCCGCAATCTTTCCGAGCGTTGTTAAGTCCGGCTTGATGCCGAAATATTCCTGAGCGCCGCCCGGCGCCAATCTGAAGCCGGTAATCACTTCATCAAAAATCAATAAAACATCATTTTCTGCTGTCAGCGCGCGCAGCTCTTTTAAATAATTGCCTTCCGGCAAAACCGGACCGACATTGCCGAGAACCGGCTCAATAATGACCGCTGCCATATCTTTTTTATTTTTCTCAATGACTTCCACCATCATTTCAATATCATTGTAAGGCACTTGAAGCGTATGTTCTGTCACGCTTGCCGGAATTCCCGGAGAATTCGGCTCGCCGTGCGTTGTCGCGCCGGATCCCGCCTTTACCAAAACTGCATCATGAGCGCCATGAAAGCCGCCTTCAATTTTGATAATTTTATTCTTTTTCGTAAATCCGCGCGCCAATCTAATCGCGCTCATCGTGGCTTCCGATCCTGAAGATACAAATCTCATCATGTCAATTGACGGATACAAATTTGTAATTCTGTCCGCCATTTCAACTTCAAGCGCGCTCGGCGTTCCGTAAAGCCAGCTCTTATCGAGCTGATTTTCAATCGCCTGACGAACGACCGCCGGATTGTGACCCAAAATCATAGGGCCGTAAGCCATACAATAATCAATGAATTCATTTCCGTCTTCGTCGTAAATTTTAGAACCGTTCGCCGAAGCGGTGTAAAACGGAAACGGTTTAATCGCGCGAACCGGACTGCTGACGCCGCCCGGAATCAATGTTTTTGCTTCATTGTATAATTTTTCGGATTTCTCAAAATTCATAAAGTCCACCGCCTTAGTTTTTCTTTGATTTTTCAGTCAAAATCTTTGCCATTTCTTTGGCGTAATACGTAATAATCATGTCAGCGCCCGCTCTTTTCATAGAGAGCATCGCTTCATAAAAACACTTCTCTTCATCCAGCCAGCCTTTTTCGGCTGCCGCTTTAATCATCGCGTATTCGCCGCTGACCTGATAAACCGCAAGCGGCATTCCGAATTCCTGCTTGATTCTGTAAACAATATCCAAGTAAGGCAGCCCCGGCTTCACCATCAGCATATCGGCGCCTTCTAAAACATCCAACTCCGTTTCCCGAATTGCTTCGTCGCTGTTGGCCGGGTCCATCTGATATTCCGAGCGGTCGCCGAAACAGAATCCCGAGTCCGCTGCATCTCTGAAAGGACCATAAAAGACGGACGCGTATTTTGAAGAATAAGACATAATCGGCGTGTTTTCAAAACCATTCTCATCAAGCGCCGAACGAATCGCTTCAATCATGCCGTCCATCATTCCCGAAGGCGCAATAATATCCGCGCCCGCTTTTGCATGACTGACAGCAATCTTTCCGAGAATCGGGAGCGTCAAATCATTTACAACATCATGGGTTTCAAAATTCACAATGCCGCAGTGACCATGGTCCGTATATTCGCACATGCAAAGGTCGGTAATTACAATCAAATCATTTCCGAATTCTGCTTTGATTGCGCGAACAGCAGCCTGAACAACATCATCGTCACCGTAAGAAGAAGTGCCTTCCGCATTTTTGGTTTTAGGAATGCCGAAAATTAAAACCGCAGGAATACCTAAATCATATGCTTCGCGGGCTGCATCAACCGCTTTCGAAAGCGGCCAGCGCGAAACGCCCGGCATGGAAGAAACTTCCACTTTTTCAGAAGTTGTTTCGTCCACGAAAAACGCGTAAATTAAATCGTTCACGGTAAGCGTGTTTTCTCTGACCATATTTTTTAATTTTCCGTATCTTAAGCGTCTCATTCGGGTTTGCGGAAACATTATGATTCTTCCTTTTGGTTTTTCAAATAGCAGTAATTGATAATCAATATGTCCATGAATTAAGATGTATAAATATAAAATAACTTTCGCATTCAATGAACCTGCGTGAAAGAAATGAAGTTTTGCAGTTTCGCGGTTTTTTTCGTTTCTCTCAACAGCACAGCCGCTCGCGCGCGCCGCACCTTTTTTTGAAATGAAGAAAAGCCCCCGTTCACTTTTAAGTAAAAATAATAAAAAAATATGTTGCAAATTTGATAAAAAATAAAATGAAAAAAGATTATTTGTCGTCCAAAGCGAAATAATTGAACAGACCTTTGACATCTTTGCCTTTCTTAAGAATTTCTTCTAATTCCGACCAGCTTGAAACGATTGTCACAGGCAGTTTGTCGCATTCATCGGAAGAAATTTCCGGCTGAAGCCAAAAATCGCGGTGAACATTCAATATTTCATAAATGTCGTTTGAATCTTCCGTAAACACTTTTGAATAATCTTCAAGTTCTTCCAATGCTTTCGTCAGACTTTTATCTTCCATATCCAACGGATTTTGGTATAATTTTATTTGATAAATGGGATCATCATCACGAACCGAGATCACACAAATGCCGTAATCTTCGTCATCATTCAAAGAAATGATAACTAAGTCCATCGGTTCTCCGAGAATATCTTTCATTTTCTCCATATTACGCCTCTGAAATTCATCCTGTATTGTTTTGCAATACAATTCTTGTTTTTAGACTTTCATATTTACTATTTATGCTTTTCTCAAAAATCAGCTCATTTTTTCAAAAATAAGCACAAAATCAAAGTTCATGTTATATATTTTTTTAGAGTGACAAATCTGCTGCTTTTATTGCTGCCGCCGTCGCGCGCGAGCTGCACAAATTTAAAAAAGTAAAATAAAACCAATCCGTAATTTTAACTAAAAATGAAAAAATTATTCTTCAACATTGCGCTGAATATTGAAAACGCGGGCAACCGCTTCTAATAATTCATCGTCATCCGATTCCGCGGCATTTCTGAGAATTTTCGTCGGCTCCGCTAAAATCTGATTCGCAATCGAGTGCGTTAAATTTTCCAGAATTGTTTCTTCAAATTCGCCGATTGTATGTTTGACGCGGAATTTGTTGACCGCTTTTTGCTTTTCTTCTTCGCGAATATCGTAAACGTTTCTGTAAAGTGCTGCAATAATGTCATCCGCGCGCTGTCTTTTGTATTGCTTGCCGAGTAAAATAATTTCTTCGCCGATAATTTCAAGAACCTTTTTCGCTTCTTCATTGCGCATTTTCAATGTTTTTTCACTGACAACACGCAAATTATCAATATTGCAAAGCGTCACGCCGTCAAGCTCGTCAACCGTTTCTTCAATGTCTCTCGGATTAGCGATGTCTACCATAAAAAGCGGTTTGCCGTTTCTTTTCGGAATCGCTTCTTCAACAATCTTCTTCGTAATCACATAATGCGGCGCGCCGGTTGCGCTGATGACAACATCGGCATTTTCTAAATAATTTGGAACATTATCAAACAAAATCGCTTCGCCGCCAAGTTCATATGCTAATTCCTGCGCTTTTTGATGTGTACGATTGGAAATATAAATGCCTTCCAAATCTTTATCTGCCAGCGCGCGCGCGACCAAAATGCCGATTTCACCGACGCCGACAACCATAATGGTTTTGCCGTCCAGTCCGCCCAGCGTATCTTCTGCCAGCTCGACTGCTGCTGATCCGATGGAAACAGAACCTTCGTTAATGCGCGTTTCTGTGCGGGCGCGTTTGCCGACCTGAATTGCTTTTGTAAAGGCGGTGTCTAAAATGCGGCCGATTGTTTTCTGTTTTACAGCTAAATTATAAGCGTCGCGAATCTGACCAAGAATCTGATCTTCGCCCATAATCATGGATTCCAAACCGCATGAAAGGCGAAGCAGGTGGTCTAACGACTCTTCATGATCATAAAAATCGACAATTCTGGTTTCAACACCGATTGCTTTTGAAAAATTGAATAAAACGCTGCTTCCTTTTTCAGAAACAACATATATCTCAGCACGATTGCATGTTTTTAAAATAACACATTCATAAACGAGTTCGTTTTCGTAAAGCTTTGAAAGCATTTCCTCTGTTGTCAGCGGCCACGCACATTCCATTTCCGCAACCGTCGCTTTTTTGTGAGAGATGACCATGCTTGAAATTTCGTTCATAAATACAACCGTTATCGTTTATACTGATAAATCAAAAAATAACATTCTTCAGACAAATGAATGTTTATGAAATTTACGAGGTAATATAATTTCCTTAAATTTCTAAAAAACTCGTATTATTTCACAGGTGCAAACGTAATACCATTAATTCTCACTAAATATGAATGTTTCCGACCAACGAGTGTAAAATAAAAATCAAAAAAAGTAAAAAAGAAAAGTAAAAATCAAAAAAGTAAAACAGAAAAGTAAAAATCAAAAAAGTAAAAACTAAAAAGTAAAACAGAAAAAGCAAAAAATAAAAATAGAAAAAGTAAAACCGAAAAAAGTAAAAAATAAAAACAAAAAATAGGAAAAAGAAGACTTAAGTTCTGTCTTCTTTATGAACGACTTTCAAAATTGAATGGTTGACAGCGTTTTTCGGGCAGTTTGTAATACAGCGCTTACAGCTGGATCCGAGACATTTCTGGCTGTCAATTACGATATAATTGTCGGGGTCGTTTTCACGAACCGTTATCGCATTTTCAGGGCAGGATTTCTCACATTTGTGGCAGAAAATACAGCCTTTTGCGGGTGCTTCTAAAAATACGCCGATATGTTCGACCATCTTGACGCCTTCTTCACCGACATCATCAATATCTCTGACAACACGGCGCTCGACATTCGGATTCGGATCGTCATGCGGGAACGGTCTGAGGTTAAACATTTTCAGCATGTCGTCATACATTTCCATCGGCATGCCCTGCTCCCAATAGGACAGCTCGCAAACGTAAATGTCTTTGAAAGTCTGAGATGTCGCCATCATTAAGTGATCTGCCTGAATCTTTTTTGCCATTTCTCTGACATTATCCAATTCCTCAGGATGAATCGCCAATTTTCGGGCGAGACCAATAGAGGTGTTGCCGAACTGAATCACATTTTTCGCGTAACTCGGAACCGAGCCGAGATAAGCCGCCTTTTTACCGTCCACATAAGTTCCGGTCGCACCTGAAATGTAAGCGTATTCCAATTGGTCATATTCTAAGCCGGCAGCTTCCATAAGAGTCAGTTGAGCAGCGCGGATAGCACCGATTGCTTTTCCGATTTCAACAACATCTTTTTCTGTGATTTCAATGCCGTCGCCGAGAATGACTTTGCCGTTCGGAAGGTTCGGAATTTTTGTCATTAATTTGCTTTTCAGCATCACAGACATACAGGAAATAACACCGGTTCCGGTAATGCCGACGGCTTCGATGTCGCCTTTTTCAATGATTTCGCCGGTAACAGGATTGACCAAGTCGCCTTTTGCCGACTGCATCATTTCATCTAATACAGTTAAACGCCAGTAGTCGCCTTCAATATTGACATCGCTGATGGCGCCGGGTGCTGCCAGCATACCGCACGGAATGCCCTGCCCTTCAATGGACGGGCCGGCAGCGGCACTGGCGGTGATAATTTTGTCGCCGACTTTGATTGCCATTTCCGCGTTTGTTCCGTAATCGGTTACAAGACACGGTTTATCTTGTGTGTAAAAGTCTGTTTCTGTCATCATAGCCAGCGCGTCGGCGCCGATTTCATGTCTGATGGCCGGCGGGACAATAATCTGACAGTTCGGCAAATCTGCAACGCCTTCAAATAATTCGTTCGCCGGGAAAATACGCGCATCGCGCTGAACGTTTTCAACGCCAAGCTTTTTCTGTTTCGTTTCGCCGGCGTATGCCAAATCACGAATTTCAATATTTTGGAAAAGCGAGAGCTGAATCGGGTTACCGCAAACTGAAATATAATTAATGTCTTTTAAATCAACGGCAAGCGCATCGAATATCTTTTTCACCGTCTGAAGCATCACTTCATTGGCAACATCTTCACCGGTGACGATTGCAAATTCCAAATGGTCAATCACATTGCCGCCCGGCAGCGGATGTCCCATTGTAATAACAGTTTTTAATGTTTCATTTGTTTTTTGATCAATCAGCTGAGCTCGAAAGCCGCTTGTTCCAAGGTCTAAGGCAATAACATACATTTTTTAATCCACCATTAATGCAGTTCATTAAAATATTGTTTTTTTAAAAAGTAATAACTATGATTCTTTCCGAATTCGTTTAAATCTATCGGAATCTCTGTGAATAAAATTATTGTAAAAATCAAACCAATTGTATTTTTACAAAGCTTTTGTAATTTTGTCGTCTACTATTGTTTTTATTTGCCGTTTTCCTCAAATTTAGGATAAATTATAAGAATCTTTAATGTTATTTAGATACAAGTTTATCCGTTCGATTGGGTTTTTGAAATTTTGGCAGACACGTTTTGTCAAATCAATTAAATTTGAAATTTGAGATTTAATCGTAATATGCGGAATAAACAGCACACACGACATTTTGGCGGTTAAATCGTCGAAACGGTTTACTGCTCGATTTATCGGAGCTTTCCGATTTTTCGGTTTATGCCCTTCGGGCCGGTAATCGTGTCAAATAAAATCAAAAATTAGTAAAAACGGTATATGTGAATTATTACTTAAACCTAAAATCAAATTTGGGGAGATTAAGTCATGACAGAATACACACCTAAAGAAAGATTATATCGTGCGTTAAAGAAAATGGATGTTGACAGAATGCCCGCTGTCTGTTTCACACAGACCGCAACTGTCGAACAAATGGAAGCATGCGGCGCCTTCTGGCCCGAAGCCAACGAAGAACCTGAATTAATCGCAAAATTAGCAGAAGCAGGTCATACCGTTGTCGGTTACGAAGCAATCCGTGTTCCATTCGACATCACCGCAGAAGCCGAATTCTTCGGCTGCCAGATCAAAGAAGGTACACGCGAGCAGCAGCCCTCTGTTGTCGGCCACGTTGCAGCAACACCCGAAGATGTTGACAAATTAAAAGACTTCTCATTCGGCGGCACAGCACGTGTTGACAGAATCATTGAGTCCATCAAAATCTTAAAAGCAAAATACGGAGACGAAATCCCGATTATCGGTTCCATGATTGGTCCCTTCTCCCTTGCACAGCACCTCAACGGCGACAACTGGTTCATGGGTCTCATGACAGACGATCCGGTTATCCAGCCCTTGATTGACATGACCACAGACTTCTGTGTCCGCTATGCACAGGAAATGGTTAAAGCAGGCGCAAGCTGCATGGTCATCATTGACCCGACAGCCAGCTACGAACTCCTCGGCGACCAGTTCTACGAGAAATTCGCAATTCCGTACCACGCAAAGATTGCAGAAGCAATGCAGGCAATGGATGTTCCCACTGTTCTTCACATCTGCGGCGACACCACAAAAGGCATCTACTTAATGGACCGTGCCGGTGTTGAAGGTATCAGCGTTGACCAGAAAGTTGATGTTAAAGCAGCTTCCGAAACAGCAAAGACCGCTGTTATCGTCGGTAACCTTGACCCTGTTCAGTTGATGTGGAAAGCAACCCCCGCCGAAATCAAAGAAGAATGCGCAAAAGTCTATGAAAGAGGCGCAAGAATCGTTACAATCGGCTGCGGTACTGTTTCAGCAACCCCGACAGAGAACTTAAAAGCTCTTGTCGAATACGCAAAAGCATCCAAATACTAATTTTGAATTATCAGAGTGTTTTCCACTCTGATTTTTTCTCTTTTTATTGTTTTTAATTTCTAAAAATGTTGTTTTTAAAATTCGATTTCTAATATTTGACTCGTTTTTTTGTTTTTCTGTTCTTTCTATTCTATTTGATATGTCGGTCGGCGCGTGCGAGCTGTGCCATTTTTTTAAAATTAATCTCAAAGCGATATACAATTTTTCATCTTTATTTTATTACATGCACCTGCCGAATGCAAAACTAATTTCCAACTGCTTGGATGTGTTTTCTGCCGCTTGGAGTCCGGTTTCTGCTTTATAGTGGGGGGGCTGGTTGCATTTAAAATCGCTTCGCGATTTTAGCGGCTTTCGCCGCAGCAATCTCTTTTTGCAGTCCCGCCGCGCGCGAACTGCACCATTTTTTAAAATAATTAAAACCGACATCTGTTTTTTCATCTTTTTTTTAATTACATGTACCTGCCGAATGCAAAACTAATTTCCAACTGCTCGGTGGTGTTTTCTGCCTCTTGGAGTCAGGTTTCTGTTTTTTATAAATAATTTAAATCCGAATTTGATTTTTATTACATTTTTCGGATCCAAAATAAATTGCTGTCGCCACTATTATAATGGGTGCCGCCGCGCGCGAGCTGCGCTAATTTATTTGAAAAATAGAACCATATGCCGTTTATTTCGTCTTTTTATTTTCCCGGCGAATTCATTTTCAGAAATATAACAGACTTCTTTATTTTTGATACGATTTCTTTTTGAACAATTTTTCTTTTTTTTCACAATTTTTCTTTCATTTTTCTATTATTTTTCTTTTCATCATTTCTTTGCCGACCTGATCTGTTTTTTATTTTAGGGCGCCGATAGGTGCTGACAAAATCTTTAGAATTTTTGGTTAAATTCTCTTGTTATTCTTTTTAGGCCCTTGAAA
>JAJDHP010000021.1 GCA_030266245.1 Methanimicrococcus sp. OttesenSCG-928-J09 | reverse complement strand
TTTACATAAAATCGGTCAGCGATGTCTTCTTTATCTTGTGATTTTCAAAAGTCTGAATTATATCCTGTTCCAATATTTCAATCCGCTCGCGCGTGTATTCGGAAACGCCGTACTTAATCGCGACTTCCTTCGACACTTCAACATATTTTCGAACGGCGCCTTCATGAACCGTTAAAATAATGTTTCCGCCGCCACATTTTTGACAAGTCCCTGAAAGAGGCGGACGCCTGTATTTTGCTTCACATTTAATACAGCGGAAAGTCTGTTTTGAAAACGCGCGCAGATTTCCCATAATATCCGGAAGGAAATGTGATTTTAAAACGAGTTCGGCAACATCCGATTCATCAACCGCGCGGATTTTTTCAGCCAGCTGAAGCTGCGCGTCCATTTTATCCGTCATCGATTCAAGTGTTTTGTAGGCCGAGAAAGCAGGACCGCTTGCAATATTGGTCGTGCCGTGCGTAAACATGAAATTTTCATATTGGTCCGGCGTTTTCAGCCGACCGCTGACCAAATCCATGATTTTTGAAATTTCCGCCGGATTTTTGTATTCTTCAGTCGCTAAATAAAATTCATGCGGATAGCGGGCACACATATCGATATTGTGTGCTTCCTTGTCAATTTCATTCGGATCAATCCGAATTGTCAGCACAAGCGGCGCATCCATCTGACCGCCACGTTTATCCGGCAAGTATTCACGCGAGAAATTCAGCAAACCGTCAAGCAGCAGCATCACACAATCCTCGTCACCATCACAGTTTCGGCGCTTTGACGCATGGAAATACGGATGAGCGAAGCCGACAGATGCTTTTGTAAAGCCGACCAGCCGGCCCAAAACGCCGGCAGATGTGTGAGGCGCAAGACCGATAACCATCACGCCCAGCATGTCTTTAATCGTTTCACATTTGTAATAAGGGTCAACACCATAATATTTTTTGAGCAAATCATCGACATACTGCGTTGTTTTCAGCAAATATTCGGCGCAGTCAACAGAAACAATCAAATCCTGGACAAATAAGCAGACAACTTGATCATCCGACACCAATTCCTTGCCGTAAATATCTTTTTCATAGCCCAGCTTTTTGAGATCTTCCGCCGTAATTCCAAGCTCGTCCGCGCGAATGTGCGTGAGCGGAATATCAGACATATCATAGCGGACCGTTCCGTCCTTGAAAATAAAAACATCGTGCATCGCTCTCAAAATGCCTTTTTCCAGCGGCTCGGGCGTTTTGGCGCGGCTCATCAGTTCTTTCACGCCTTTTATCAAATCAAAATTATCGCGGGCGCCGACACGTTCAATCGCTTCCTTATAAATCGGTCTAAATTCAATCGCCTTTTTTCGACCGCCCATTGTCGGTTTTTCACATTTTGGGCATTTCGAGTCAGGCGTTTCAATTCCGCAGCGCGGGCAAAACAACCGCTCGACTGTGAATTCACCGCAGCCGCAGCGCCATTTGTGCGTTTCACGACCGCAGCGCGGGCAAACGCGCATACCGATTTTGATTTCAAATTTGCCGGTTTTGGCATTCATATCTTCGCGATATTCAGAGGCATTCACCAAATTTCGGGTTTTACCGCCGTGTTCACCGATCGGGAAAAGAACCTGCGCCGCCGGCGACATTTTACGCATCGCCGATTTTTCAGGTCTTCCCATACGCGCGCCGATTCGCGAAGGCGAGCGGGCTTTAACAGTCATTCCTGAAATTTTACAAACCGCGTCAACCGTAATTTCAATGCCGGCTGCTTTTATCTCTTCAGCCGACCAATTCTTTTGAATCACGCCACATTTTTCCGCCGACAGACCCATCGATTTTAAAATGTGATTCGACGAAGCGATTAATATCAATTTTTCATCGCCGATTGTTCTGACTTTATGAAGAATTAAAATGTTTTCAAGATGCGCTTTCATTCCTGTTTCAAGAGCTTTTTCATACGGCAGCGCCAAATAAGTTATCTCTGAATCCGTTTTTTTCGAATCAACTCCAATTTCGATTTCAGCTTCAAGTGCTTCAGAATCTGCAAACGAAACAAATTTGCCGTTTTCGGCAATAAATGAAGCCAACGAATCCAGTTCTTCAATGTAGAGATCATGCCATAAATAATTAAAATCAGGGTGAAGCGGGATACCGTTTTCGGCAAACAGAAGCGCCTGTTCTTCAGAAATATGAATCAGTTTTTTCTCGTCCGACGGATTCGGGAACAAATTCGCGTCCAATTTGCTGACCTCATTCAGCTGATTGTATTGCGTTTCATAATCGTAAAGCCACCACTCAAAACAGTATGGCGACGGCATTAAAACGTGATTGTTTTCTAAAAAATCGCCGAAATTGAATAGAATTTCACCGACATCGATAATGTATTCCATATCCGGTTTAACCCGAAGGGCGGTTTTATCATTATCAACCCGAATCACATCACCGTTTTTCAAGCGAATCGTCGGACCTTCAATCGTATCGACTGCCGCCATCCCGGCAGCTTTTCCGGGACGCTCCACTTTCAGCTGCGTTCCGTTCGTAATGAAATCTCCGAGCAGAAACATAGCGGCAGGACTGATTCCGGCAGCAGCAAAGGATGTGTTTCGAGAGCGGCCGTACCTGAGACGAAAACCGCCTTCACGGGACGGGTGAGAAAAAAGAGGGCGGCCGGCAATCAAATCTTGAATATATTTTGTTTTCGGCTTGACTTTCAATGTTACAGCACCGGGACGACCGGCAGCGGCGGGAGCGTCATCGCCCTTTTTATCTTCCGTTTTCGCGCCTGCCATCAGCGTATCTAAAAATTCCCAACCGTCCATTTTTAAATTTCCGACGTGTTTTTTCACTTTCGGCGCTTTCAAAATCATGCCTTCGGCAATCACAAGCGCCATGCCGCCGCGAACGCGGTTTCCGGGGATTTCGGGAAGATTTCGATAACCTTCGACTTCGGCGTCTTCTGTTGCATCACCGTCAACACAAACCGGACAATTTTCAACAATCAAGCGAATTTCATCATCTGTCGGTGAATATTGAAGTGATGCTGTTCTTTTATAAATGCGGATTTCTTCGGCGTAACGCTCAACCAATTCTTTTCTCGGCTTAAAGCGATCCAATCCGATACTGCGGCGAACATAATCGCCGACCAAAACAGAAAGCGCCTGGGCGGTTCCGCCGGCACTTCTAATCGGGCCGGAATAGTAAATTCTTAGATATTCCGTACCGTCCGAATTCTTATCAATTTTAACCTCGGCGATTCCTTCAATCGGCGCGGCGACGACACCTTCTGTAATAACCGCCATTGAAACACGAATTGAAGCATCAACCGCCGCTTCTCTCGTTTTGAAATTGCCGACTTTTCCTTCCGCAATTTCCTTTCCAATAATAAGCGCCGTCTCTTCTCGATTGTTGCCTTCTTCTTCTAATTCACGAAGCCGACCGGCAACACCTTTGACGCCGATTAAATTTTCAACACGGTCAGCTAAGTCTTTCGCTAACGGAATTTCAACATACGGGTGCGGGTCTTCTCCTCTGGCGCGGGCGGCATTGGCAATATCCATTTCAGTATGCAATTTCGCTTCCAATCCTGCGAAATATTTTCCCATGAATTCACTTTGCGCCGGTTTTTTTTCCATATTCAGACCCTGTTTTTGAAATTAAATCATGAAAATAAAAACAAAAAATTTAAAAATAGAATAAATGTTTTTGAATTTAGATTTTAATTTTATCTAAACTCATATGATGTTTTGAATAATACTCTCTTATTTTGATAATACTTTAAATTTGTATCATTCAGAAAATATAATTCAAAGTTTACCGCTTCTCATTTTGTTTGCCATCATCAATTGGAAAATGATGGTTAAAACAACAAGGAAAGCGCCGGCAAAGATCAAACCTTGTCCGATTTTAGTCATCATCGGGCTGAGATCCAATATCATAAGGAAAAAACCGCCGACAATAATCACCAAATTGATGATGTTAATCGTTTTAACTGTCTCATTGATCTGTTTTCCTTGTGATTTGCTTCTGATTTTTGCTTTCTTTTCCGCATTCATTCTAAAATCTCCCCAATGCAATTTTTAATTTCAGTAATATCCGCGCCGCCTTTTCTTAAAATTTTCGGCGGGCTGACGGTTAAGTCAATAATTGTTGACGGTTTTTGAAGTTTCGTTTCACCGCCATCGATTAAAATATCAATTTTCCCGTTCAGATCCTCCAAAACATCCGTTGCCGACTTCGGCTCTCTGCTGTCGGACGTGTTGGCGCTCGGACACGCCAGCGGTCCTGTCCTGCGAACAATTTCAAGAGCGACAGGATGTGCAGGAATACGAATTCCGACTGTATCCTTGCCGGCAGTAATGCTGTCCGATATGTCTTTTCTTTTCTTTAAGATGATTGTCAGCGGTCCCGGCCAAAACTTTTCGGCAAGCATTGACGCTTCCGGAGGAATCTCTTCCGCGATTTTTTCCAAATCTGCCGCTGACGCGATTAAAACGCTGAGCGGTTTTTCAGACGGCCGCCCTTTGATTTGATAAATGTTTAAAACAGCTTTTTCATTGGAAATGCAGGCGCCGAGACCGTAAACAGTTTCTGTCGGAAATGCTGCTGCTTTTCCTTCCGTTAAAGCTGCTGCTGCTGCGGATACGGCTGTTTCAAAATCTTCTTCATCCTTTACGGAACAGATTTTTGTCTCCGGCATGCAATCGCCTGAAAAATGGTTGCCGGCCTTCACTGGCCGGTGTTGTATCTTAAAACAGCGACAATGCCGCCGAAAGCGGACATCAGCTGGTTGCCTTCGTCAAAGTCGGTTGAAATGAAATGAACGACTGCATTGGATTTATCAGCCAATTCTGAAAGCTCATCCACGACATCTCTGATTTCAACATCTGACAGTTCTGCACCGCATTTGGTACAGTTTCCGAGATCGGGGATGTGTTCGCCGGGGCGCCATGTGCGTGTTTTCTGATTGAGCTCGCCGCAGCTTTGACAAACGGCTGTCATTCTTTCTGCTCTGAGGTCCTCTGACAGAATCAGCATTTCAACAGAATTGATTTCCAGATTCGAGCGAACGCTTTTCTCACCGTAAGATGCTTTTCCGGACTCAGCGATCAATTCTTTGAAAAATTGTTTCATGATGTTTTTTTGTTCCATCAATTCTAAATCCATAAGCTTATCGGCGGCGGCATTGACGAGTTCGTTCAAACCGGATTCATCGGTATAAGCGATATCGAAAAGACCAATCACTTTTTTCAGCAGTTCGTGGTGGAAAAATTCGCCGTCATAGAATTCTTCTTTTGTCGGAGACGGGCCGCCGATTAAAATGCCTTTCAGCTCTTTGGGTTCGACCGCTAAAAAGATTTCACTGGCGGCATCACCGATTCTCTTATAGAATTCGTGAATGGCAATCAATCTCAAACTCTGGAAACGCTGGGCACTCTGACCGCCTTTGCGCTGCTTGCCGGGGACAGTAGATGTCAGTCGGCGGTGGGCATCAATTTTTTTGCCGACCAGCGTTCCGATTGTTGCTTCTCTTCTGTCCATAACGAGGAGACCGAATGTGCCTTTTTCTTTGAGCATATATTCCAGCGGCTCAAGGAAAAATTCAGAGTTGCAGTGATATTTGTATGTAATAATCGGCTCGGGCGGATGGATGACATAACTCTCCATACTTGTTTTGTTCGCGCCGATGTCAACAGCACCCGTAAAATAGACGATGCCATTTTCGGGAACTTTGTCTAAATATCTGAGTCTTGCCAAAAGCGAGTCAATCGCGCCCTGAACGTTTGTTTTTGTCAGTTTGGATTTGATGTTGGACGCTTGGCTGTGCTCTTCTCTTAAGTCTGCGGCGACATCCGAAATCTGTTTGTCGGCCGGGATGTAAAGTGAAACCAATTCCGTGCTTCTTCCCTTTTTGTCGCGGATTGTCTCAAGCGTTTTTTTAAATTCGTATTTGTCATGCGCTGACGTTTCTGCCATAATAAATGTACTCCGATGATATTAATAAAAATAAAATAATGATGAAATAATGAAAGATAACTGATAAACAATATCAGCTTCAGTTTTTCAATTCGATTCAATTTCCTTTGGCAGCCTTTTCCTTTCAGCCGCCCTGAATCTGTCAACCGTTTCTGTAAATTTTATGAGTCATAATAAGATCAATTTGTTGATTTGAATTTGAGACTTAAAAGAACTCATAAATTATAAACTAATCTGAGAAAACAATATTTTGTTTCTTTTTTCATTAAAAAATCCGGTCGGTTTTTCGTTTAATTTTTCAAAATTTGTGCGGTTCGCGCGCGGCGTCTGTTGCTGTGAGTGATAAGGCAGTAAACTGAAACGGCAACGGCAAAAAAGCAAGTGTAAATAAAAAAACGCCCCGACTGAGATTCGAACTCAGGTCGAAAGCTCCGGAGGCTCTCAGGATATCCGCTACCCTATCGGGGCTGTTTGTTAAAAAGGATTGAACAGAAGGTGTTCTCTTTATAAATATGTTTTATTCGGCAACTTTTTCACAGAATGAAAATAAAAATTGCCTTGAAAATAAAAAAGGCGGTCATTTCCAAATCAATGAAAACGACCGCCTGATCTAATTTATTTTAAGCGTCCCGGCTGAGACTCGAACTCAAGTCGAAAGCTCCGCAGGCTTCCAGGATATCCACTACCCTACCAGGACACGCTGAGATTCATGAATAGATAATCTACAATATAAACCTTATTATCGGACAGCTATTCCTTATTCATTTCTTATTTAATAGAAATAAAAAAGTGAAAGAGATGGAATTCATAATCAATTAATGAATTCAATCTTCATCAAATGAATTTATCCTTCATCTAAAATGACTTCATCCGGGTCAGTCGGATCCGGGTACATGGAAACCAGCATCTTGTAGCAGGCCGTCAATATAATTTTACAGAAGATGTAAAGCGGAACGGCAAACACAAGACCGAACACGCCGGCGACTTTCAAACCGGCAAGTGTCAAAATAACAGCTGTAAATGAGCTGATCTTTACTGTTTTCATAACCATGTTGGGCAGGATAAAGAAGTAATCAAAGAGCTGAATGGCGATAATAATACCGATAACAGCAAACATGATTTCCGGACCAAGTGTATACGCGTAAACAACAATCGGAATTGAAGGCATAACAAAACCGACATACGGCACGAAATTAAAGAGACCCATCACAATGCCTGCAAAAAGCCAATGCGGGATGCCGACTGCTGAGAACCCTGCACAATACAGGAATATAATAACAACCGCTTCCAGCACTTTTGTGATTGTGTAGGCACCCATGTCGTTTACAACATCTTTAAGTGTCGTACCAACAGCATTCTGATACTTGTTCGGAACCATCGAAACGAGCTTGTTTCGCATGTTTCCTTTTTCTTTAAAGTAATAGCCGGCCATAATCGGAATGATCAAACAAGAAGCGAACGCTGTCGTCGCGATGAATGAAATTGCACCGGTTGTGGACGCCATCAGAGTGCCGCCGGATGTCAAAATCGACTTCACAACATCTGTTTTGGAAAGACCGAGCAATTTGGCACCGGGAGCCGCTGCGGGGGGCGGCGTATCCACTGTCATCTTATAAAAATTATTATCATCCGGTTCATAATTGATGATTTCTTCTAAGTTGTGTATTTCAATCGTTTCTTCAAATGAAATATTGGCAAGGTCTTCCGCTAAGTTTTCAGCGGTTTCGTTGTATTGGAGATTAAAATCTTCCAATGAATCCAAAACAGTATTTAAATTTGCCAAAAGGTTCATCGCGCCGCCGACAATAAGAATAAGAACAACAAGAACAATGGCGGTCGTGCTTACCAATGCGATCATTTTACGTTTTGTTGAAGAATAGCTTTTTGTCACCTTATTGAATATATCCAGAACTTTGTCCAATAAAACCGTTGCGAGAACGCCCAAAATAAGAGCGATGAAAACGGGCTTAATGTAGAAAAGGAATCCAATAACAATGAAGAGAAGCGCAGCTACAATCAACATGTACTGCCATACTATTTTATTTACCGATAATCCCATTTTAAATCTCAAACCTAACGAATCTTTATTTGCAGGATCTGTTCTGCAATTCGTTTATAATTTTTATATCCGTTTTTAGAACTTTCTTTAAACGTCTTAAGAATCCACTTAATAATATACTTTTGTTTTTTTGCTTTCTACTTACGAGTTAAGCAGTTTATCTTCTTATATTTTTCATTTTTCATTTTTTGTTTTTTCATATTTCGTTTTCTCATATTTTTTTCATTCTCTTTCTTTTTTCCCGCGTAAAAACTTTAAATCATTGCAGTACCTTTTCTTCTTTATGTCGATGACTTTAGGGCTTGCGGGAAAGCCGAATGCCGGAAAATCCACCTTTTTTAAATCCGTCACGATGGCGGATGTTGAGATTGCAAACTACCCGTTTACAACGATTCACGCCAATCACGGTGTCGCTTACATTCAAACAGACTGCCCGTGTACGGAACGTGAAACGCGCTGCGGCAAATGTAAAGACGGAATCAGGTATGTTCCGATTGATATTATTGATGTGGCCGGATTGGTGCCGGACGCACACAAAGGAAAGGGTCTTGGGAATGCATTTTTAGATGATTTAAGACAAGCGCAGGCAATTATTCATGTTGTTGACGCGTCCGGTTCCACTGATGCCGAAGGAAATCCGATTGATCCCGGCTCAGGAAATCCGGCTGCAGATATTGCCTTTTTGGATTACGAACTGGAAATGTGGATGTACGAAATTTTAAACCGCAACTGGGCAAAATTATCCCGCAAAATTAAAGCGGAAGGTATTAAGATTGAAGATGCTGTTGCCGATCAGCTCAGCGGCGCAGGCGTTTCTCCCGAGCATGCGAATTATGCGCTTCATGAAACCGGATTGCATTCAACCGAGCCGACAAAATGGACGGAAGAAGACATGATCCGCCTTTGCAAAAGTATTCGAAAAGAAAGTAAACCGATGATTATCGCCGCCAACAAATTCGATACGATGGAAAATCTGAATATTTCTTTAGTTGAATCGGAAGATAAAACAATTATTCCGACAAGCGCGGCGGCTGAACTGGCTCTGAAATCCGCGGCGAAAGCCGGCATTATCCAATACAAGCCCGGTGCCGGCAGTTTTGAAGTGACCGCTGAATTAAATCCGGCTCAGGAAAAGGGACTTAATGCCGTCAAGCAGCTTCTTGATTCTCACGGCAGCACAGGTGTTCAGGAATGTATCAACCGCGCTGTTTTTGAGCTTTTAGATATGATTGTCGTTTATCCGGTCGAAGACGAAGGAAAATGGACTAATAAAACCGGCGACATGCTGCCCGACGCTTACTTAATGAAGCGCGGTTCTAACTGTAAAGAGATGGCTTACAAAATCCATACCGATATCGGTGACCACTTCCTTTATGCAGTCGATGCCCGAACTAAAATGCGGCTGGCTGAAAAACACGAACTGAAAAACGGCGACGTTATCAAAATTGTTTCAACGGCAAAATGAAAGCAGAGAAGACTCGGTTAGAAACAGGCGGCAGATTATGAAAAATGAAAACGGGAACGAATTAAAGACGCTTTTGATGATCATCAATGAAATCGATCTAACAGATGGCGAAAGCGCAGAAAATCTCTTTTCCCGTTTTCCTGTGATTCAAAAAGAAGGAATTGAAACTTTAATTATTTCAGTCAATTTTTTAAAATCTTTGGATTCCGAACAGAAAGATAAAGTCAGCCGCCGTTTAAAAGAAAACATAAACCTTGCCGCCGAAAATCATCATTTCAACTCCGGCAGCTTTGCCGTTGCCGATGACTTTTCAAAATTGCCGGATTTAACGAGTTCAAATCATATTTCTGCCGATTCCGATAATTTCTTTGTTCTTTTTATTTTAGATCTCGGCGGGCGGGAAGAATTAAAGCTGATTCTTTCTGATTTTATCAAAGACTGTCGGAAAAAAAAGATGTCTGCTGATGAAATAACGCAGGAACGCATCTCTGCTGAACTGCGGCTGCCGTATGAGCCGGATTTGATTCTGTCCCGCTCTAAGGGAACACTGACAGATTTTATGCTGTGGCAGACGGCTTATTCTGAATATTATTTTTTGGAAAAAGATTTAAAACATTTAACAGATTCAGATTTAAAAAAAGCGTTTGAAAGTTTCAAACAAAGAAATCGCCGTTACGGTATATGATTTTCATATTATGGCGAATTAAGGTGATGTGAAATGTATTATGTTTTTGTTTGTCCGAAATGTCAAAGCCATGCACAATTATGGCAGCCGGGAAGTAAAACGGTTGCTTGTCAAAAATGCCGCGCCAAAATTCAAACAAATACGCTCCGTGTTTACGGTCCTTTTGAAAAACATGATGACGCTGTTGAAAAACGCTCTCTTATTCAAGCCGAATTGAGCCAAAAACCCGGCACATTTTCATCTCAGGAATCATCAATTTTTTCGGTTCCGCTTGATAAAGAGATTCAGCTCAACCCGCCGAAAGCCAAGAAACCACACCAAATCATTTTAGATGTTCTCAAAGAAAACGGGACAATGATTGTTGCCGATTGTGAATATTATTGCGCCGAGCGCGGTGTCGACAGCGAAACCTTTCAGAAAATGCTGAAAAAATTGATAGAAGCAGGCGATATTTATCGGCCGGACAAAGGACTGATTGCTTTAGTTCCTTAACAAAGTTCAGCCGATATAGAAATTAATTTTTCATTGAATTAAAGCTCTAAAAAAAGTTCTAAAAATAAAGTTCTAAAAATCAAAGAGCGTTTTTTCAAATTAGTAAAAACGGGTCGATTCGCGCGTGCACCACCGGCATAATACAAAAAAACAACCGGCGCCTTCTTTTATATTATTCCGGAGATGTCAATGCTATTTGGTTTTTGAATTTATTTGTCATTCTTTTTTGAAAATTTCGAAAAACTTATAAAATGTCGGGTCTGATTTATCCGTTATGAAACAAAACACATACCGCGCGTTTACGCTCAATAATTTTAAGGAAATTGAGCAGTTTTCCGCCGTTCCTGATACGGTTCTTGAGGCGGTTGAAATAATTGGGCGCGTTTTTCCTTTTAAAACCAATAATTATGTCGTTGAAGAATTAATTGACTGGGGAAATGCTCCGGATGATCCCCTTTTTACACTTCATTTCCCCCGAAAAGAAATGCTTCTTCCCGAACAATACGAAACAATCAAAACTCTTCTTCAATCCGATGCTGACAAAACAGAAATTGATGAAGCCGTTGAACAAATCCGTCTCTCTTTTAATCCGAATCCGTCGGGACAGGTTCATAATGTTCCCGAATTTAACGGCACAAAATTGGAAGGTCTCCAACATAAATATCGTGAAACCGTTCTCTTTTTTCCAAAACAGGGACAGACCTGCCATGCTTACTGCACTTTCTGTTTCCGCTGGCCGCAATTTTCAAAATTCATAAACCTTGCCGATACAAAATTCACAATGACGCAGGATTATGAAATTTATATGAATTATCTGAAATCCAAACCGGATGTCACGGACATTTTATTCACGGGCGGCGATCCGATGATGATGAGTACCTCCGTTTTGAATTCTTATGTCGACCGCTTGCTGGAAGAAGATATGAAGCAAATCAAAACCATTCGCTTCGGCACGAAATCATTGGCGCATTGGCCGTACAGATTTACAACCGACAAAGATGCCGACGACATTATCAGGTTGTTTGAACGCATTGCCGATGCCGGAAAACATGTGGCAATTATGGCGCATTTCAATCACCCGAAAGAATTATCCACGCCGGTTGTTGAAGAAGCAATTGCCCGTATCATAAAAACCGGTGCGCAGATTCGAACGCAATCTCCGCTTCTGAATCACATTAACAACGATCCTGCCGCCTGGTCACAAATGTGGCGCAAGCAAGTGGATCTCGGCTGCATTCCTTATTATATGTTCGTTGCAAGGGATACCGGCGCAAAGCATTTCTTTGAACTGCCCCTCGCCGAATGCCACCGCATCTTCCAAAAAGCGTATCAGGGCGTCAGCGGCATTTGCAGAACCGTCCGCGGTCCGAGCATGAGCGCGCATCCCGGAAAAGTTCAAATTCTCGGCGTGACGGATGAGCCCGGCGAAAAGGTTTTTGTTCTTCGTTTTATTCAAGGACGGAACCCCGATTGGGTGGCGCGTCCGTTTTTTGCAAAATTCGATGAAAATGTAACTTGGCTGGATCAATTGGAACCGGCTTTCGGTCAATCTGAATTTTTCTTTGAAAACGAATTAGATGATTATTTAAATCCTTGAGTTCCCTTTCAATTTGTATTTTCAATGAATTTTCAAAAATCAATCCTCTTTAATCTTTTTTGCCTTCGTTAAATATTTATTTTAAAATA
Organism: Methanimicrococcus sp. OttesenSCG-928-J09; assembly: GCA_030266245.1. Taxonomy (GTDB): domain Archaea; phylum Halobacteriota; class Methanosarcinia; order Methanosarcinales; family Methanosarcinaceae; genus Methanimicrococcus. The sequence continues at coordinate 7,263 of JAJDHP010000021.1, read as the reverse complement.
CAGATTTTAAATGGTGGAAGAAATAAAAAAGCCCGAAGTTTTATCAGAAAAGGATTTGTGCTATTATATATAGGGTAGTGTTACCTCAAACATTCTCGAATATGAAACAAGTCAACAATTGATTATCGATGGACATAATGAGTTATTAAAATGGATGTAGGGTTATGGCGTTCTTTCTCATGATATGGCAACCGATTTTCGTTTTCCTGTTTTTTATGATCTTGAGGATTATAATACTAGGCTTTTACTCAGACTTCAAGAAAAAGCAATTAAAATCTATTATGAATGTATCATCTTGCTTTTAGGTGGTTCGGCATCTGGAGCGATGGCTCGGTGGCGTACATTATTTGAAATACATGTATTTCTAAAATTTTTAATAAAAAATCCAACTGTATCCGAAGACTTTTTTATGTTCAAAAAAACAAAAAATACAGGTGTTTATGACTGGGCACGAAAAATTTTTCCGAAAGGCAGAATTGATTTTTATCGTTTTATGAAAAATGTGGGGCTTGATGATGATAACGATTTTAGAAATCTGGCAAATAAATATAATCATGCAGACCCTGCATATTTGATATATGATATCGATTCTTACGAGGATAATGACTTCACAAATCCTAAAAATTTATTTTCCCCATATGGTTTTATAGAAATTTCAATTTTAATAATATTTGATATGATTCAAATTAACATGACATTTGTTAATGAAATTAATAGAAAATTTGATTTGTCAATAACAAAAGAATATGTTAATTCAATCTCAATTTATAGTGAAAAGCTAATGGAAAAATGGAAGAGGTTTGATGAGATGTCAGAAAAAGACGATGGTCTTTGAATTATCTCCGACTAATCCCTCCCACGATTTTATCTAAAATCATTCTATCCAACTCTTTTTTATTTTTATCAATTCTATCCGACTCGTTTTTCCGAAACGGTTTAATAGGAATATATAATTGATTATTTGTTTTCAGGAAGATTGGGATTTTTATGAACAACGAAGAAATTATCCGGCGAATATCGGAATTAAAAAAGGAAAAAAATGCGGTTATTTTGGCTCACAATTATGCCCGCGCCGAAGTTCAGGATATTGCTGATTTGGTCGGCGATTCTTTTGCGCTCAGTCAGGCGGCGGTAACTCTTGATGCTGATATTATTGTTTTTGCCGGCGTTCATTTTATGGCGGAGAGTGCTTACATTTTGTCTCCGCAGAAAACTGTTCTTTTACCTGACGCTGATGCAGGCTGTCCGATGGCGGACATGGTGACGGCTGAAGCGCTTCGTGAAGCGAAGAAGAAGTTTCCGAATGCAGCTGTCGTTTGTTATGTAAACAGCTCGGCTGCGGTTAAAGCGGAATCTGATGTTTGCTGTACCTCGGCAAACGCGGGTGAAGTCGTTTCATCAATTGAAGAAGATGAAATCTTGTTTGTTCCTGATAAAAATCTCGGTCACTACATTTCAACTTTAACGGACAAGAAAATCCATTTATGGAACGGATTCTGTCCGATTCATCAGCAGATTACGGAATTTGATGTTCTTACAGCAAAATCATTGCACCCGAATGCTGTATTCTTAGCGCACCCGGAATGCAGGCCGGAAGTTTTAGCGCTGGCGGACGGAATTTTCAGTACTGCCGGCATTATAAAATACGCAGCAGCTTCCGATGAAAAGGAATTCATTATCGGAACCGAGCAGGAAATGATGCATAAGCTCAGAAAAGACAGCCCCGATAAATCGTTTTATCCGGTTTCCAAATATGCATACTGCGCGAATATGAAAATGGCAACGCTTCCTTCCATTCTGAACGCTCTCGAAACGGAATCGCCGAAAATTACGGTTCCCGAAGAAATTCGCATCAAAGCGGAAAAATCGCTTGACAGAATGCTTAAAGCCGTTCCGAAATAATGTTTAAAATATGTTTTAATTTATCTTAATTTGTTTTAAAATAATGTTTTAATATTCAATCGGCTTTAAATATGAAAGTAAGTTCAAATTAATTTCAAACAATTCTAACAATTCTTATTCATATTAAATAATACAAATGAAAAGGCAGCGGAAAATGAATCTGATTCAAAAGCTTTCAACGTATCTTGAATTTATGAGATACAAAAATTGCGCGATGGCAGGCGTTTCTTCCGTTGTCGCTGTTTTCATTGTTTCTTCTATTTTGAATTATCCGATGGAAGGCGATGTATTCTATAATGCCCGCCATCTTTTCTACATCTTTTTGATGGTATTTCTGGCAACAGGCGCCGGCAACATGCTGAACGATTATTATGACGTTGATATTGACCGCGTCAATAAACCGAATCGTCCGCTGCCGTCCGGCCGCATCGGTCTGAAAGAAGCTGTGTATCTGACAATCATTTGCTTTTCCGTTGCGCTTTTGATTGCGTTTTTAATCAATCCTGTCGCCGGAATTATCGGGTTCATTAATGTTTTCATTCTGATATGGTATGCAAAGACGCTGAAACGAACCGTTCTTCTCGGCAATTTATCGATTGCTTATCTGACCGGCTCGACTTTTTTATTCGGCGCTTCATTTCTCGGAACAGACGGCGTTTTTGTTATGATTCCGATGTTTCTTTTGGCATTTTTGGCAACCGCCGCGCGTGAAATTGTCAAAGATATTGAAGACATCAAAGGCGATTCCGAAGACGGCGCCGTGACTTTTCCGATAAAATACGGTGAAAAACCGGCAATTTATTTGGCTTCGATCTTCGGATTTTTAGCCGTAATTCTCAGCCCGCTGCCGTATTTCATGGATATCATGACAGTTAACTATCTTTACGCTCTCGTTTTCGGAATATTGTGTTTCTTCATCGCGATTTATTCACTGCTTGCAAAACACGATTACGCCAAATCTTCCAAATTCTTTAAAATCGCGATGTTCTTGGCACTGGCAGCTTTTATCGTCGGTCTCTTCTAAGCAGCTGTGTTTGTTACCGACTGGAGTCTGTTTTAGTTTCCATTTGGAGTCAGGTGTTTGTTTCCACTTGGAGAACAGTTCGCATTTAAAAATCGCTTCGCGATTTTTGGCGGCTGCCGCCGCGGTCCGCGCGCGAGTGCTGCATTTTTCAAAAGGAACACAAAATCTCCCTGCGTTTTTCAAAAATAAATACTGAAAAAAACATCCTCTCTTTTCAAAAACAAAAAATAGAAAAATCAAATCAAATTTTCAAAAAGATACATCAAAGCCGTCATTAAAATTCCAAATACCAACGGAATCACTAAATTGTCATCGATTTTTATTTGTTTGCTGTAAACTTCGGCAACGGCGACAATCGGAATCGAAATCAGGGCGGCAGCAATAAACACCGAATCCAAATCCAAAACAAAATAGAATCCGGCTAAAAACAGCAGCGACGCGCCGATAAAACCAAGCGTTCCTTCAATCGATTTGCCGTTTTTAAATTTGTGTTTTCCGAATTTCATACCGACCAGCGCGGCAAACGCATCGCCGAAGATGAGAACGGTGATGGCAAGCATCGCAATAAATTTGGGAAAGAATAAAACGGACAAGAAACAGCCGAGCAGGAACCAGTTGGAGCTGATATAACCGTATTTTTCGTCATCGCGAAGCAGGAATGAAAAATATTTGACTTTAAGATTATTGATAACACGGAATTTAGATGAAAGAATCAGCGTGTTGCCGATGAAAAGAAGCGCCAGCAAGGCGCCGATGACAATACAGGCGGTTTTTTTGTCGACAAAATAAATGAAAATAACAATCAAAAACGAACACATATGCAGAATTTTGCGTGCAATTTCGTTTCGATATTTATTTTGAGAATTTTTATTCGCCGGCATATTTTATCTTGATATTTTTCATTTTATAAATATTGTTCATTTCTTACATGAATCATTTAAATTGAAAAAATATTTTTTTGAAAAATGGTTGCGGTCGGATATTCCACACAATTTAATTTGTGTTTTGCTCAACTAAATTTAATGAAACATTAAAATAAATACACAGCCATTTTCCATCTTATTCACATTCATAAGTTGAGGAATTGTGAAAATTGTTTTTCAAGTAATCAAAAACGACAAAACGGGTGTCTGGTCATTATTTGGTCATATTTGTACTGATCATTTTTTGATCGTTATATTTGTAAAATATACAATTATAGGTGAATTTCATGAACATGTTAGGAATGTTTGGTATCGCCCTTGCAATCTACGTCGTTGTATTGCTTGCGATTGGCTGGTACTACAGTAAGAAACAAAAGTCGGTTGTTGACTTCTGGCTTGCCGGAAGAAAAATCGGCTACATCCCGATCGGTTTCTCCGCAGCAGCCTCCTGGATTACGGGCGGCGGTATTTTAGCGGTGACAGCATCTTATTTACTCGGCGGTCTCGGATCCATTTGGACATTCGCAGCGCCCAACGTTATTGCTCTTTTCGTTATCGGTCTTTTGGTTTCCAAAATCAAAAGTTTGCCGGCCATCACACAGCCCGAACTTTTGGAACAAAGATATGCAGGCTCTATCCGTTTGCCGGTCGCAATCATCGTCGCAATCGTTATGATGCTTTTCGCAGCGGCCGATGTTTCCGGTTTAATGCTTATTTTCAACGTTTTCTTCGGTCTTGACCCGATTTACGCTGCAATTTTGATTGTTGTGGCCGTTTCTGCATACGTTTTGCTCGGCGGTTTATCTGCTGTCGTTTGGACGGATGTTATTCAGTATCTTTTACTGGCAACCATTACGATTTTCCTGACCATTGCTGTTTTGTTTACGGCATCCGATGTCAGCGCACTTTCAATCGGTGACTTTGTCACCTCCTCTCAGTCCGGAACCGGCTGGTGGAATCCGTTCTCTATCGGCGTGACGCTTGTCATTATTTTCTGTGTCGCAATCATTCCCGGATGGATTTCCGAACACGATCAGTGGCAGAAAGTTTGGGCCGCAAAAGATGAAAAGAATGCCCGCAACGGTTTCTTCTTGGGTTCATTCTTAATCTTCATTGTTTTCGGTATTTGCTGCTGTCTTCTCGGTCTCGGTCTTCGCTACCTCTTCCCCGAAGTTTCCAACATGGGTGAAGCTGAAATCGCTCTTTTGAGTTATTCCTTAAACAACTTCTCATCGATCGGAATCGTTGCAATCGCAATCGGTTTGACCGCTGCCGCAATGTCTTGTATGGACACATTCGCAACATCCGGCGGCTCCACGATTTCACGCGACATCTACCAGAGATACATTAAACCCGATGCCACGATGAAGGAATTAAAGGTCGTTAACAGAATTGCGGTTTTAATCATTATTTTCGGCGCGACGGCGATTGCGTTTACGAAAATCAACATCATTGAATACATCCACATTGCAACTTACATTGCCAGTGCCGCTTACTTCTTCCCGCTCATGGTGGGTCTCTTCTGGAAGCGCGCAACAAAGGAAGGCGCCATTGTTTCATTGGTTGTCGGCGGTGTTTGTCAGATTGGTATGGTTTTAATTGATATGATGATGGGTACAAACGCAGCCGGTGTCTATTACCTCGAAACATTCAGTCCGATTTTAACCTGCCACGGTGTGATTGTCAGTATGGCGCTCAGTGCCGGTTCTTTGATTATCGTTTCTTTGATGACCAAAAAGTCTTCCGTTTACAACTTGGCGCCGTTTTTTGAAGACGAAGCCAAGACGCTTGAAACCGATGAAGTTTCCAAAACGGACACGATGTCTTCCGAATACGGCGGTTACAAAACTGTTCTTCAAGCAGAAGTCAACGGCGAGCGCGAACACTTGCAGCTTGACCTGAAAGCTTCCACAGCTTTGAACTGGGACCGTTTTATCGGCGAACTCCGCGCAAAGAATCATGCTTGGTTTACCTCTTCCGGAACAAATGCGGTTTACCGCTTAACCCACGGCGACCTGCTCTCCTGCCCGATGATTTCACGCGGCAACAACGAACAGGAAATCTGGATTGCAGCCGAACCGCGCGTTGAAAATACGGAAATCGCCCAGGTTGAAATCTATTTGGCTTACAAAGAAATCATGGAAACATTGAACTCCATGGGTATTTTGACCGACTTCATTAAGCCGGAAGAAAAGAAAGCCATTTAATTTCAAAATTAAAAGTAATTTAAAAATTGTAAAAAATAGTTACAGAACGGTTTTTCCGTTCTGTCTTTTTTTTGTTTTTGCTTATCATTTTTTTTGATTTGTCTTTTTTGATTATTCGTCTGTTTCTTCTTCGTTTTTGCTCACTCTTTTCTTAATTGCATATGTTATAATAATTGCCAAAAACGGAAGCATTATGAAAAACGGGAACAAATTTTCTGAAAGCATACCGTTTTCGATGATTGGTTCGCCATTATATATACTGAAGACGATGGTAGCGAGATATAAGATACAGATTAATGCTGAAAAAGCAAGAGTCCATGTATGTGTTTTCTCTTTTATTGAAAAATATGCGCCTTTCCAAATAGACCGGATTATAAAATAAGTTGCAGGGATTGCCATAAGAATTATCATCTCTGTATTATCTGTCGCCCATTGTCCGTAGGAAATTTTGATCGTTCCGCTCATAAAGATGAGGATGAATGTCAGCATTAATGTTTCAAAAGAAATTCTGTATCTGTCAACGAGCTGTTTTTCATCGTAATGTTTTGAAAAGTATGAATCCAGTTTTGATTTTGTTTCAGCCATTTTATTCCTCCCAGAATAATTCGTCTAATGTTTTTCCCAAGACTTTGCAGATGGAAATGCACAGATTGAGTGTCGGATTATAATCGCCCATTTCAATCGCGTTCATTGTCTGCCTTGTCACGCCGACTGCTTCCGCCAAATCTTTTTGTGTCATGTCTTTGGCGGCGCGCGCGGCTTTGATTTTTAAGTTTTTTGTCATGTTTTCACATTCCTTCAAAATAACTTACTGAAAGTTGTGTCACATATACTACAAGTTATGTCAAATATATAAGACTTTTTGTTTATTTTAGTTGATGTTTTGTCAACCATAAAAACTAAACATCCGTTTTTAAAAATCACTCAAATCTGAACTCCGCCATTCTCAAAATTATAAAAAGAAAAAGGGGAGTTCGTTTTTTATCAAATCATACAAAACCGATGTTTCATTTTTCATTAAATAATAAAAAATCAAACATCAGTTCCTCCAATGACGAGTTTCACGAGCGAAGCGAGTGAAAGGAGGAATTGGAGATTCGTACCGGTAATTCAATGAAAAAACGGATTACTCTGACATTAATTGCTGCTGCCAACTACTGCCATCTGCAATCAGTTAGCTGCATCTGCCAGCCTTACTATTTTTCCG
>JAJDHP010000020.1 GCA_030266245.1 Methanimicrococcus sp. OttesenSCG-928-J09 | reverse complement strand
GAAGACAAACACCGCGCTGCTCGCCTCGGCCGGACACATCTGTGACGGTCATGCCGTAATAACCTTTATCGGCAAGCGCCTGTTTAACGGCGTCAAATTTTTCGGGGCGGATAACTGCCATAATCATTTTCATAATTTATCTCCAAATTTATTTTGTTCGAATATTTATTTTAAGCACGTTCTCCGTGGTTTGAAATATCCAAACCAAGCTCTTCCTCGACTTCAGAAACACGCAGACCGATTGTTTTCTTAACCGCCAGCGCTAAAATGTAAGTGACAACGAAAGAGAAAACAACGGCAATCAGCGCTTCACCTGTGTTGACTGCGAACTGCATAAAGTTGCCTTCAATTAAACCGCCGACACCTGCAATTGCGGATGACGCGAAAATGCCGGTTGCAATGGCTCCCCAAAGACCGCCGACACCGTGGATTGCCCAAGCATCCAAGCTTTCGTCCCAGCTCTTTTTAACACGGAACAAGAGAGCATAGTAACAAATAACAGCAGCAACACCGCCGATAATAATTGCCGAAAACGTTGACACATATCCGGCGGCAGGTGTGATGCCGACTAAACCTGCCAGTGCGCCTGAAACTAATCCGACAGCACTTGGCTTGCTTTTAATTGAGCTGACTGCCATCCAGATCAGCGCACCGGCTGCTGCTGCAAGTGCTGTGTTTATTGCTGCCAGTGCTGCAATGCCGTCTGCTGCCAGTGCTGAGCCACCGTTAAATCCGAACCAGCCGACCCAAAGCAAGCCGGCGCCGAGAAGTGTCAGAGGTATGTTCTGAGGCGCGGAAACCATTTTGGATTCGCCGAATCCGGAACGTTTGCCGATAACTAATGCTGCTGCCAGCGCACCGAAACCGGCGCTGATGTGAACAACTGTTCCGCCGGCAAAGTCAAGTGCTCCGAGTGCGTGTGCCCAGCCGCCGCCCCATGCCCAGTGTGCCAGCGGGTCATAGACAAGAGTTGTCCAAAGAAGGCCGAAAATAATAAACGAGCTGAGTTTTACACGCTCGGCAAAGCCGGAAGTAATAATCGCAAGAGATATTCCTGCAAAAATCATCTGAAATAAGATGAAAAGAAGATCGGGAATACCTTCAACAAGGGTATCTTCCAAACCGATACCATTTAGCCCGATAAAATCCAAACCGCCGATCAGGCCGGCGATATCAGGGCCGAATGCCAGCGAATAGCCGAAAAATACCCACTGAATACTGACAAGCGAAAGAGCAAGAAAACTGAGAAAAACCATTGAAATAATATTTTTTTTACGAACAAGGCCGCCGTAGAAAAGACCTAAGGCGGGAATCATGAGAGTTACAAGCGCTGCACATATAATTATAAAAGCGGTTGAACCGCTGTCGATTGCCAAAAGTTTCACCCTTTAAAAACAAATTGAATTTGATTTTGATTTTTGATTATTTGAGGAATTGTTTTACAAGCGATACGATTTCGGTCAAGCCCGTTATGAACAGGCGGACCGAAACGGGGGATTTTAATCAAAGTTTCCGATTTTTTACTTTTGATTTTAAGTTTTTATTTTAGGTTTGATTTTGGTTTGATTTTGGTTTGATTTCAGGTCTGATTTTTGAGTTTTTGTTTTAAGTTTTGATTTCCTGTTTTAGTTTGACAAAATCAAAATGAAAAGCATTCTAATTTTATCAACAATTAATCGGAAAATTCCGGAATATATAATAATTTCGGTTAACGTTTATGCCTTATTCGATATATTGTATAAATTTAAATAAATCAAAAAAGAGTCGAAAAACGTTTGATAGGTGGTGAAAAATGGTCTAAATGTAATTATTGAAAATTGAGTTTTCTCAAATAATCATGATAATTAACTGTCGGAATTATTCAATTCAGTTAGCTATCCGATTTATATTCTGTTTCTATTCTCTTTAAATACTGTTTATTTTTTTTAAACGTGCTTCAGAAGCTGATATTTAAACTTGCCGTTTTTGAGAATTTCAAAAAATATTTGACTGTCATCGAATTTTATACACCTGAGGTGTCCAAATGAAAACAGAAAACAAAATTGTGATTATTATTTTTGTAATGGCTTTTTCAACGCTTTTCCTGCTTTACACGGCGGTTCAGGATCAGTCATCTTTTTTTTCAGGAGCTGAAAAAGCAATTATCCCGACAAAAGAAGATGTCGGAAAATCTGTTTATGTTGAAGGGACGGTCTTGAATAAGAAATCAACATTTCAAGGCGGTCACCTGATTGTAAATATTGAATGTACTGACAAAACCGTTTTGATGATTTTTATTCCCAAATCTGCCGGCGCTGAATCTGCTGACCAAATGATTGAAATCGGAAATAAAATCGGTGTTAAAGGAAATGTAGAGGAATACAACGGGACATTAGAAGTTGTTTTAAAAACGGATAAAAATCTGCAGAAATTGAAATAAGATACCGAAATTAAATGAGCTGTATTGTAAATCATCAGATATTATTGTAAATCATCAGATATATATCATATAAAGAAAATCTCTAATCGGTTGAACGAAAACTGTTCACCGTCGAATTATTTCATTAAAATTGATTTAATTTAAAATTTACAGCTGCCGTTATTCAAACAAGCTTTGGAAAATGCAGGATTTGATAAATCGGCTATACGATTCAAAAATTCGGTCACGGGGAAATTGAGCGGATTTTTTGAAATTGAAAATTACAGAAATGATGAACCATGTTCACAAGAGAAAACACTGAGGGGTTCAGTCAAAAAGCACTTGACCAAATGAACGCCGAAGTCAAAGAAAAAATGAAAAAATACGATCCGAAATCAAAAGATTATAAGAAAAAGTTAACGGAAGTCGAAGAAGAAGTTTTTGACGATTATTGCTGTAACTCTTTTTCACCTTCCATGAAATTCTGATTTTTATCGTATTACAAAATTTAAAACAAAGTCAATAACAAAGGAGCAATCCTTTGTTTCTTTTTTTATTCAATGTTTGCAGCATGAATTTTGAAATCACTCAAATAATAGATTATCCAAAACATGCTATCCAAAACATGTTGTTCAAAACATGTTGTTCAAAACATGTTATTCAAAACAAAAACATACAGCATTCAAAAACATGTAACGGAAACATATTTTATGTAAACTTCCGACATTAATTATTTATACGACCACCTTAATATCTTTAAATTTAAGTCGATATGAATATGATTTTCGATTTGAAATGACATTTTGAAAGAGTCCGGCGGAACAAAAACACAGCCGGAATCATGTAAATTGGATATTAATCACAGTAATCAAATGTTAGATCAAAAATAACCGGAAACAAAAATCAATAAACAGGCAGGATTCAAACATGAAATATATTGTCGTTACAGGCGGAGTGATCAGCGGTCTCGGTAAAGGGATTACATCAGCATCAATCGGAAGAAACCTGAAAAACAGAGGTTACAAAGTGACGGCGGTCAAAATCGACCCGTACTTAAACGTAAACGCGGGTATCATGACACCGCTTCAGCACGGCGAAATCTGTGTTTTAAATGACGGCGGCGAAGTCGATTTGGATCTTGGAAATTATGAACGTTTCTTAGATGTTGACTTAACGGCCGATCACGATATTACAACCGGCAATGTTTATTCAACTGTTTTAGACCGCGAGCGCCGCGGTGAATATCTCGGAAAAACGGTTCAGATTATTCCTCACATTACCAATGAAATCAAACATAAAATCAGAACCGCAGCAAAAAGAAGCGGTGCTGACGTTTGTATCATTGAAATCGGCGGCACGGTCGGTGACTATGAAAGTATGTTTTACATGGAAGCCATCCGCCAGATGAAAAACGACGAGCCTGCCGGAAATATGAAATTCGTTCACGTAACACTTTTCTTTGATGACACACAGGGCGAACAGAAAACAAAGCCGACACAGCACTCCGTCAAAGAAATGAGAACGCTCGGTTTGTCACCGGATTATATTGTCGGCCGCTCAACGCTGCCGCTGAAAAAGGAAACAAAAGAAAAGACAGCTCTTTTCTGTGACGTTCCCGAAGAATGTGTTATCAGCGCCTACACTGCGAGAAATCTGTATGAAATCCCGCAAATCATTGATGGTCAGGGTTTAACAGACCATCTCATTAAATCATTGAACTTGCAGCCGCCTGAAAATCCGCCGGCAACCGATTGGGACGAAATGGTCGCCAAGATGCAAAAAGTTGCTGAAATGCCGGATTCGGAAGCTGTTCGTTTGGCAATTGTCGGAAAATATACCGACCTTCCTGATTCTTACATCAGTGTTTTTGAAGCCATTAAACACGGTTCAACCGCTGCCGGTATTAAAGCGATTGTTGATTTGGTCAGTTCTGAAAAAATCGAAGATGACAACTCCGCTCTTGAAAGTCTGAAAAATTATGACGGCATTGTTGTTCCTGGCGCTTTTGGTGAAAGAGGCGCAGACGGCATTATTAAAGCTGTTCAGTTCGCGCGTGAAAATGACATTCCGTTCCTTGGAATCGGATTCGGTATGCAGGCGGCAGTCATTGACTTCGCTCAAAATGTTGCCGGTCTGAACGGCGCCAACACAACAGAGCTGGACATCAAAACCGAATATCCCGTTATTGATGTCACAACAAAGGAATGCGACATTTCCGGATTCCGCGGCATTATGAAAGTCGGTGAATACGAAGTGGCACTCAAAGACGGAACGCTCGCTAAGAAAATTTACGGCAAGGATGCAATTTCCGAAAGATTCAGAAACAGATATGAAGTCAACAATAATTATGTCAAAGTTCTTGAAGAAAAAGGTCTTGTCTTTTCTGGTGAAATCAACGGCATGAAGCAGATTATTGAATTGCCCGATAAGAAATTCTTTATCGGCACGCTTTATCACCCGCAGTTTAAATCCAGACCGCAGCGTGCAGGTCCCATTTTCACAGCATTGGTGAAGGCAGCAAAAGAAAATAAGAAGTGAAAAAGAAGCGGATGAAGTTTTTACTTCATCTTTTTATTTTGTCTTTTATTTTCTTTTTTCAGATTTTATCTCATTTTTAATTTTATTTTTTCTTTTTTGTGAGCAGAAAAATAAATTTTATTCATAATTTATCTGTTTCTTCTTAATTTCTCTTGAAGCTTTAAAATAAATTTGGGCTTTGCTGTCGAAAGTTCAGTGACAACAAAATGATCTTTGGATCTTACTGAATCAAGCGGATTACAATTCTCAATTTCTTCAGACTTTATGTTCACATTTTCCATTCTTTTTCCCTCACTTAATAACAATAGATTAACAATATTAAAAAGTTTGCAATGATTATTGAAAATACAAGAAAATTCAATGAGAGTTGAAGAAGTCTGACTCTTTTGTCATTAATTTCTTTTTTTGATCGATGGATTTCACTGATTTGATTTTTCTTCAAAAGCAAAAAATCTTCTAATTCTGAAAACTCATTTGGAGAATCATAAATATTCTGATAAATTTGATCAATATTTGCCGGAACAAAATAATCGTATTTAGATTGTGCTAAAACAGCACAAACAAAACAAATGGATAATAAACCCAAAACAACAATAAGAAAAACATAGATTCGTATGTTGTCGATTTCAGTACGATCCATTAATATCGGCGTTAACATTAAAACAACAGCCGAAAAAACAGATAAAGCAACAAGCATTTGCCCTGCTTGTGCAATTGTGCTTTCCTCTCTCATTTCTTCACGTTCAAAGGAAAACAAACCGAATTCATTAACGTTCTTCAAAATCATTGAAGCCGCTTCTGAATTATTCTTTGATTTTTCAGTATTGTTTTGATTCATTTTGTTCTTCCTTTTATTCAGTGAAAACAGTTCGTATGCTTCATATTTGAAACTTTTTTAATATTTTTTTGATGAATAAAACAAAACAAATAATGAAAGATGAAAATCTAAAATATGAAAACAAGTGGATTACAGATAAGGACAAAAAATAAAAGTAAAACAAGAATGAAATAAGAAAAAAATGAAAAAGTAAATCTGCCGGCTCAAATAAAAGCCGACGGACACATATCCTGAATCGCACAAACATCGCATTTCGGCTTCTTCGCGTCGCAAACGCGTCTGCCATGGAAAATAATTGTCAGTGACAAATCGTCATATTCTTCTCTTTTTGCCAGCTTCATCAAATCCTGTTCAATTTTTTCGGGATCTTCATGCTCGCTGAGTCCTATTTTATTCGACAGGCGCTTGACATGTGTATCAACGGCGATTCCGTCATTGATTCCGAAACCTCGGGACAGAACGATGTTTGCCGTTTTTCGTCCGACACCGGGCAGTTTGGTCAACTCTTCCATCGTTTCGGGAACTTTGCCGCCGAAATCTTTTAAAATCATATTAGCGCTGCCGATAACGTGTTTCGTTTTTGAATTGAAAAAGCCTGTCGAATAAATGATTTTTCCGAATTCGTCGGGATTGGCATTGGCGTACTCTTCAATTGTTTTGTATCTTTTAAACAGCACTTTTGTAACCGTATTGACCTGCCGGTCCGTACATTGCGCTGATAAAATTGTGGCGGCCAGCACTTCAAACGGTGTTTCAAAATCCAATTCCACATCGGGTTTCGGATAAAGCTGCTGCAGAATTTCCCAAATCGCGCCGAAATTTTGGCGATTGTCGGGTTTTTTTGAAATCGGAAACGGCGGCAATTCTGAAAGCGGGATCGGTTTGATTGTCCGCTTGACAATCGGCATTTCGGTTGTTGTTTGGCGCGGTGTTTTTGTATTCGGATTGCCGGCAGATTTCTTAAATTCTTGTGAGCTTGATTTTGGTTTAGCAGCAGTTTCTTTTTTTGTTGCCGATTTTTTTGATGTTGCTTTTGTTGCTGCCGCTTTTGCCGCTGCCACTTTTACTGCTGGTGTCTTTGCTGTTGTTGTTGTTGTCTTTTTTGCAGTTGTTGCTTTCGCGGTTGCAGTCGTTTTTTTTGTCGTTTCCTTTTTTGGGGCTGCCATTTTTTCACCTGAACTTGAAAGTTTAATATTTTGAATGCAGTTGTTTTTCAATGAATTGAACTCATATTTTAAATAATTAAAGACCTTTTGAATTTCCATGCTTAAAATTACGTTTCTCGGAACGGGCGGCGCGCTGCCGTCAAAAGAAAGAAATCCCGCCGCTATTATGGTCAACAGAGAAGGCGAGCTTTTGCTTTTTGACTGCGGCGAAGGCGCTCAGCAGCAGATGATGCGCGCCAAAACCGGTTTGGTTAAAATCAGCGCCATCTTTTTGTCCCACTATCACGGCGACCACATTTTGGGTCTCCCGGGTTTGCTTCAGACGATGGGATTTTTTGACCGCGAAGAGAAACTTGAAATTTACGGACCTGATGGTCTTTTAGATGTATTGGAAGCGTTTGAAAAGTTAGGAACGCACAAACTCAAATATCCGATTATTCCGAAAATTCTCGTTCCGGGTGACATTGTTCAGCGCAAAGATTATACAATTAAAGCAATTCGAGCCGACCATGACCGTCCTGCGCTCGGTTTCGTTTTGGAAGAAGGAATCAGACCCGGCCGATTTAACCGTGAAAAAGCAATTGAGCTCGGCGTCGAACCCGGCCCGAATTTTGCCAAACTCCATCGCGGTGAAAACATAACGCTCAAAAACGGAATAACTGTTTATTCCAAAGATGTGGTCGGTCCGACCCGTCCCGGCAGAAAGATTTCCTACAGCGGCGACACCCGCGAAACCGATGTTTTCTTCTATGAATCCGAAGGAGCCGATCTCGTCATCCATGAAGCGACATTCACATCCGACATGGCCGAAAATGCAAACGAATACGGTCATTCCACCGCCAAAGGCGCTGCCAAGATGGCGAAAAAATACAACATCAGAAAGCTGGTACTGACACACCTCAGCCCGAGGCTGACAGATGAAGCCGAAAGCGTGTATGAAGATGCGGTATCAGAATTTGAAAATGTGATTGTTGCAGAAGATTTAATGGAAATTGATGTTGAGTTCAGAGATGAATAACGGTATTGCAATCATGCAGCTCAGACAGAAAATACAGTTATTCCCGGTCTTTCCATTTTTTAATCACATTTCCGACATTTATTTTTTTATTTTAAAATCAAAAAACCGAAACATCGTTTTGTTCAAATCATTCAAACCCGAACGCCGTCTTTTATTTTGTAAATTCAATGAAAACGGCGTTCGCTTTTTATCAAATTGTAAAAAATGATGTTTCCCATTTTATCAAAAATTAAAAACCAAAAAACCGCCCCTCCAATGACGAGTTTCACGAGCGAAGCGAGGGAAAGGAGGAATTGGAGATTCGTACCCATAAGTCAATGAAAAACAAAATTAGTATTATCACATTTCTAACGCTAATTTTTATAACTATATTAGTCCGAATCCGCAACCTCAATTTCGCTCGCTACGCTTGAAACTTCGTTTCAAGTTCGTTCGCCGCTGACACGCCGCCCGAATTCACGAAATCTCGTTTTGCGGTCATACTTGGACTTTTATTTTATTAAAGAAAGGCGATGTTTCTGTTTGGTTAAAATAAACAAAAAAAGAAATGAAAAAAGAAATTAGTAAATCAAAGTCCAGTCCAATCGATTATCTTCATCATCGTAAAGATAAACTTCCATACTTCCCTGATTCTTTTCTTCGCCGAGCGGCTTGGCGCCGATAAATAAAACGTCACCGACTTCAATCGGAATGTCGGCCGGCACTTTTCCGAAATAAACACGGCCTTTGGAAAACGGCTCTTCAATCGTAATTCCTTGGTATGTCATTGTTTTAATGACATTAATGACCTGACAGTCAAATCGGTCCGTTTCAAAAATTTCAATTTCAGCTTCCATAATTGTCCCTTTTTGATTCATTTGAAATTAAGAATTAAATTAAGAATTGAATTAAATTAAGATTTAATTAAAATTTTAATCAAAATAACAAATTCTGATAGATAAAGCATAAACAAATTCAAAAATAAAAAGAATATCGGTTAAAAATGAAAGAGATGAAGAATCAGGCATAAAACTGCTGACAGTCATCTCCGGAACCGGTCTTTTTCAGCTCTGAAAGCGCATTTTCAAAGTATTCCGCTTTCACATACGTTTCATCATCAATAATTGCTCGGTGAAGCGCGGTTTTCAAAACTTTGTGCACCAAATCCCTGCCGGAAAAACCGGTTGCCTCTTTTGCAAAACGTTTGACGTTGAAAGCCGGATCAACCGGAAGCGGGAAAGTCGATAAGTTCGTCTGCAAAATCTGCTCGATTTCATCCGGATTCGGCAAAACAAACCCGATTTCTTCTTCAAAACGACTTCTGACAGCTGAATCTAAGGATTGCATTCTGTTGGTCGAACCGATCGTACAAACACCTTTACGTTCCGACAAACCGTCCATTTCCGTAATCAGAGCATTCACGATTTCAACAACATCACCGCGAAGTTCCTGGAACTTACGGTCAAGCGCAATCGCATCAATTTCATCAATAAAAATAATGCATGGAGCCATGTCTTCAGCACGCTCGTACAGCTCATGAATCTGGCGCGCTCCTTCGCCGACAAATTCACCAATCAGCTGCGTCGCTTTTACCGGAATCAACGGTACATCCGTCTTGGAGGCTAATGCTTTTGCCAGCATTGTTTTGCCCGTTCCCGACGGACCGTGGAATAAAACATTTCTCGGCGCCCATTTTCCGAACGCTTCAGGATCTTCCAAATAACGTTCAATCAAACGGCATTTCTTTTTAGCGGCATCCTGCCCGATAATATCGTCAAATGAAATATTGGTCTGCGGTTTATTTTCAACAAACTCCGACTTCGAATTAGACGGAGCAATTAAAATCTTAGTTTCAGGACCGATTGCAAAAGCTTCCGGTTCAATTAATCCCTTAGCTTTGGTTTTATCGATTTTGCCTTTGCCTGTCTTGCTGACCGATTTGCCTTTTTTCATTTCGTTTTCTTTCACTTTTCCGGTTTGTCCGGCTGCCGAAACTTCCGGCACAACCGAAACCACACGGTAAGCGAATCCCTTAAACAATTCGCGGTCGAAAAGATACATGCCTACCTCGACGACCCATCCTTCAAACTGATCGCGGGTATAAGCCTCAAACAAATCCGTATCAACAATGAACGGATCATCGTCAAGACCGATGAGAGGATACCCTGCCGGTTTTAAAATGACCTCGCGGGCGAATTCCGTGCCGGATCCTTCTAAAAAAGGATTATCATCAAATTTCTTCTTTGAATTTGACCTTTGAGAGGCGCGCATCTTTTATCAACTCATTTTCTTTTGGTTTGGATTACTGAAATTGAAATCATTAAAGAAATCAGTCATTGAAATCAAGTAATCAAATAATTTAATACAAAAACGCCAAACCGCAATTCGCAAAAAAAGCGAACGGAAGATAACGTTTTCTACAATATGGAATTATTACTTCATTTTCATATTAAAACTCACTGCAATACGGTTATATACATAAAAAACAGCCCGAATAGAAATGACAATTATAAAAAAACAATGATAATTCCTAACTGAAAATGGACTATGTACATGAAAATTATAAGCCTGTTATAAACAGACTGAGCATTCACTTTTTATTATATCCTATGCATATTTCATTTAAAGCCTGTTCAAATCAATAAACGAATTGAACCAAATGGTAATCCCGTATTTTAAATTATCAAATTCTACGAAAACAGAATCGGAGATTAGATAAATGAAAAAAAAGATGGATCAAAATACAAGAATCATAATCAGTCTGATATTAACGGCGATTGTTGCAGTTTTGGATTTCTATTTCACACTTCCTGCGCTCAATATCCGTTCAACAGACTTATATTTCTATTTAATTACAGTTGCAATCGCTTATTTTGCGATTTACACGCTTCTCGGCATGAGAAATATGAATATTAAGCGTACCGTTGATGAAAACGGCCGCGTTATTTTCACAACCGAAACCGATGACGAGTACGGAAATGTTGAAAAAGATCCGTACATGGCTAAAAGAAAACAAACCGAACACAAAACGCCGCTTTACATTGCCGGTATCCTGTTTGCGATTGTCGTTCTCGGAACAGTCGTTTCAAGCCCGATTTTCTATGCTGATTCTTATACAAAGTTAATTGATATCGAAACCGGTAATTTTGAAGAAGATATTGACGAATTATCTTATGACCAAATCCCCTGGCTGGACAAAGCTTCCGCCCAGCGCCTCGGCGACAGGAAAATGGGTGAGCTGGCAGATATGGTGTCACAATTTGAAGTCGCGTCAGATTACACGCAAATCAACTACCAAGGACGACCTGTCCGCGTGACGCCTCTTTATTACAGCGACTTTTTCAAATGGCTCAATAACTACAAAGAAGGTCTGCCGGGATACATTACGGTTGACATGGTTACCCAAGAAGCGCAAGTCAACAGAATGGGCGAAGGAAACGGCATCAAGTATTCACAATCCGAATTATTTTTCAGAAATCTGAATCGCCATATCCGTTTGAATTATCCGACATACATGTTTGAAACGCCGATCATGGAAATTGACGATGACGGCCGTCCCTATTGGATTTGTCCGAAAGTCGTTAAAAAGATCGGTCTTTTCGGCGGAACGGATATTGACGGAATTGTGATGGTTGACGCGGTCACCGGCGCTCATGAATATTATTCATTGGAAGAAGTGCCGCAGTGGGTGGACAATGTCTACCGCGCCGAACTTTTGATTCAGCAATATGATTATTACGGTGCTTACGGCGGCGGATTCCTGAATTCAATCTTCGGACAGCGCAACGTGACAATGACCACAGACGGCTATAACTATTTGGCAATGAATGACGATGTTTACATGTACACCGGTATCACTTCCGTTGTCAGCGATGAGTCCAATGTCGGTTTTGTTTGGATTAATCAGCGCACGAAAGAATCAAAATACTACAAGATTGCCGGCGCTCACGAATATTCGGCCATGGCATCCGCGGAAGGCGCGCTTCAGCATTTAGATTACAGAGCAACATTCCCGCTGCTGTTAAATATTCACGGTCAGCCGACTTATTTTATGGCAATGAAAGACTATTCAAACTTGGTTAAGCAGTATGCGATGGTAAACGTAGATCAGTATACGACTGTCGGAACCGGCACGAACATCTATCTTTGTGAAGCGGATTACATCCAAAAATTAGATTCAATCGGCATTTCAATTCCGACCGAAGAAACAAAGATAAGCGGAACAGTCGAAGATATTCGCGTTGCAGTCATCGAAGGCAATTCCCAATACTATATCAAGCTCAGCGGCGACACAACATATTATGCTCTGTCAGCCGGAACAGATCCGCGCGTTGTTTTAATTAATCTCGGCGATCGGGTTGAAATGATGTATGTTGACACGGAAACGCGAATCAAAGTCGTTCAAAGCTTTGAATGGACCGCAGCCTGACAATGAAATCAAACTAAAATATACTAAAATTAAGTAAAATAAATAAAATAAAAAACTTAAAATAACGAACGGAAATTTACGCCGAACTCTCCTCTCCCGATTTCGAGAGATTTGAGAGTTCGGCATTTTTTTTGGTTTTGTAAATTTTGTAAATAATGAATCTACTTTTTTCAAGGATTTTATCGTTTAAATTGCGGCTTCATTTTTTGCATTATTCTCTCCAAATTTGTTTTGCTGCGGCGTGGCGGGCGCTGCTGCTTCTGACTATGCTGCCGTCGCCAACTAAACTGCTTGCTTCTAATACTGCTGCTAATACTAAAGCTGTTGCCGCAGCCGGCCACTATTGTCACTGTTTCCGTTACAGCTGCCGTCTGCGCGCGAGCCGCACAATTTTTTAAAAAGTAATAAAATCCGCTCCGTTTTTTGAACATTTCAGAAAAACGGTGTGTTACGAATTTTACCATTTATCTTAATTTTACTTGTTCTGCCCCTGTTTATCCGTAAGTTTTAATAATATCGTTTTTCATATTTATTCAAATATTATTGATTAAAATTCAATTTGATTTCCGATTTCGGGATGATTTAGATGAGAACTTTAGATGATATTGCCCTGCTCAGTCCGCTGAGATACAAAAATACGACGCTTAAAGTCGTTTTAGTGTTTACAGGATTGCTGGCGGGACTGTTTTCAAGTTCACCGATTCTGCCGTTTTTCATCGCAGCCTGCATGATTACGGCGACACTTGTTCTCGGTCGAATTCCGGTCGGCATGTATCTTAAATTGTTCCTGTCTGTTGCCGGATTTGCTGTTGTCAGCGCATTTATTTTAGCCTTTTTTGCAAACGGTTCCGGCGGCGATGTTCTTTGGTCCGTTGATTTATTCGGCTGGGTCATTTCAATTACGACCGGCAGCGCAAATCTCGCGGTTCTCGTTTTCGCGCGTTCCGTTAACGGGCTGGCTTGTCTTTTCTTTTTATCCATGACAACGCCGATGCTTGAACTTTTCTCTTACTTCAAGCGCTTTTCATTCCTGGATATTTTTATGGAACTTGTTATGCTGATTTACCGCTACATTTTCGTATTTCTGGCGGTACTTTTAAACATTCAGTCGGCGCAATCAATGCGGTTTGGTTATAAGGATTTCAGAACAAGCATCCATTCCATCGGTCTTTTAGTCGGCAGTCTTTTTGTTCAAACATTAGAACAGGGCGACCGCCTTTATTTATCCATGAATGCCAGATGTTATGACGGAAAACTGCCTTATTATAACGCCAAATACAAAATTTTGTTTTCAGACGCGCTGGTCTCAATTCTCTTTATCGCATCTGTCGCAGCCGTTTACATTTATACGCGAGGTATCCAATTCTTTTGATTTTTATAATGTAAATAATAATGACCATTGCAAAATAATAATATTAATAATAATTTTGACAATCTTTCAAATTATTTTTGATAAATTTACAATCCATTTGATGATTTTTACGGAGCTTAATTATGATTTTAGAAACAAAAAACTTAGAATTTCATTATCCTGACGGAACAAAAGCAATCGATGACATTTCGATTACGATTCCTGAAGGGAAGAAAGTTTCTTTTGTCGGTAAAAACGGCTCCGGGAAGTCCACCCTTTTCCTGCTGCTCAACGGCACGCTTAAGCCCAAAAAGGGAAACGTGATTTACGGCGGTAAAAATGTCGATTATTCGTCATCGGGTCTCAGAGATCTACGTAAAAAAGTCGGCATCGTTTTCCAAAATTCCGATGACCAGCTTTTTGCGCCGACCGTTTATCAGGACATCGCATTCGGTCCGCTCAATCTCGGTTATTCAAAAGACGAAATCGACCGCGTTGTCAATCAAATGCTGGACCACTTCGGTCTGCATCACATAAAAGACAAGCCGCCGCATCATCTCAGCGGCGGACAGAAAAAACGTGTGGCGATTGCCGGTGTTTTGGCGATGGATCCGGAAGTCATCATTTTAGACGAGCCGCTTTCCAATTTGGATCCTGTCGGCGCGGATGAAATTTTAGATATTCTCAACGAACTCAACGATCTCGGAAAAACAATCATTATTTCAACACACGATGTCGATTTGGCTTACAAATGGTCAGATTACGTTTATCTCCTTTCCGACAGCAGGCTTGTTGATGAAGGAATCCCCGAAGATGTTTTTTCAGTCGACGAACAAGTCAGGAATTCAGCGCTGAAAAGTCCGTTCATTTTAGATGTTTACCGCGAGCTTGAAAAGCGCTGGCTTGCGACAGGAAATAAGCAGCCCAAAGACATTCCCGAACTGGTTCAAAGTTTGAATTCCATTGATTTGATGCGCGTCAACATCGCGCCCGAAGTCGCTGTCGGCGAATGTGTAAATTTAGGCGTTCTGTTCGGCGATTTTACGAAAGAAGGATTATACGAAGCTGTTAATTCACGCGTTTTGTTCAAAAATGATGACGGTACCGCCGTTGTTGAACTTAAACGCCGCGTTTTGAAACCCGGCGCGATTTATGTTTACGATATGGACAGTTTTGATAAAGACGAATTTGATAAAATCGTCAGCGAATACGATATTAATTTTATCGGCGCGATGGGCAAAAAGAGCAAAGATATTGCCGAAAGCCAAGGAATCAATGTCGTCTGCAATTCGGGTGTCATTGACAAATCTATTCTGAATGCGATTACCGGAAGCCGATGTCTGATTTTGACAAGCAGCGGCATGGTTTCACACACCGCCAAGCGCGTTCGCGAATATATTCAAAACAGCGGCATCCGCCTGATTTTCAGCCCGATCGGAAAGAGCGCGGCAGAGCTTGATTCCAGGAACGAAAACAGCGCAGAATTGGAAATTGAACAAGAAAACGAATTGGAAACAAAGCAGGAATCCTGACAATACACCGACAAAAATAAACAGCAAACGGACTCATAAGAAAATAGAATCGTTAAAAACAGATTCCTTTTTAAAAGCTGGTTCCTTTTTAAAAACCAATTTCTTTTTAAAAGCCGATTCATTCAAAAAAATAAATCTATTTTGAAAAAGCTGATTCATTCAAAAAAAAGATCTATTTTTAAAGAAGATTCTTCAAAAATAAGGTCAAAATTTTTGATTCTTTTTTTATCATTTTTTGAAATGCGTCAACCATTTCTTTTTTAGTTTTAATTTGGCGGTTTACAACACACCTTAGTACTTTTATTTTCATTCTCATTTTCATATTATTGTTTGTCTAAATGCTGAAAATGGGTGAATTTCTCCTTTTAAAATTATGAAACGGTTATTATATATATCCAACAACTGCATATTTTATATTGCAGATTCAAAAACGGCTGCAAAAAACGGTTTTTTAGTGCAGGATTTCAATATACTATAGATTCTATTGAGTTTTGAATTTATACTTTTAAAATTCTGCCGTGTGTGTGTATAGTTTTTAAAAACCTATGGAGGAAATATAGAATGGTTTCAGAAATGACTCCGACTCGCCGTGTTTTATCCGCTGTTCTCGGCGGCCGGGTGGATTATGTGCCCCCTGCCAATCCGCTGGCGCAGACGACAGCTGAACTGATGAATTCTGTCGGCGCAACCTGGCCGGAAGCGCACAGAAATCCGAAAATGATGGCAGACTTGGCAGCGGCGCCTTACGAAGTTTGCGGTATTGAAGCGGCACGTCCGCAATTTGATATTTCATTAGAAGCGGAAGTCCTCGGCTGCCCGCTGGACTGGAATAAACCGGACAGACCGCCGGTTGCCGCGCATGCTTATACAGATCCGAAAGATGTGACATGGGATCCGAATTTCGCTCAAAACAGCCGTGCAGGCGTTGTCTTAGAAGCAATCTCAATTCTGCGGGAACGATACTGCGGCATGCTTCCGATTATTCCGGTGATTACAGCGCCGTTTACAGTCGCGGGACACATTGCCGGCGTTGAAAATTTAGTTCGCTGGACAAGAACGGATCCTGAAAAAGCTCATGCTTTTATTGACGCGGCAACGGAATTTGTTATTGAATACGGAAAATTACAGGTTGCTGCCGGCGCGCACATTTTGTTCCCGGCTGACCCGTCCGCTTCGGGCGATTTGATTTCGGGTGAAACATATGAAGAATTCGTTTTACCGGCGCATCAAAAAATGGCACGCGAAGTCAGCGCGCCGAAAATTCTGCATATGTGCGGCAATACAAGCAAATTGCTGCCGTATGTCAAAAAGAGCGGCATGGACTGCTTTTCGTTTGACAACGTTCCGGTTTGGTACTGCCGGCAGGTGCTCGGCAACAGCATGTCCATTCTCGGCAGTTTGGATGTGATTGACTTGATGCCGAACGGCACGCCTGAGGATGTTTACAACAGAACGAAAGAATGTATTCTTCAGGGCACCGATGTTGTCGGAACGGCTTGTGATGTTTCTTTCGGAACTTCAATTGAAAATCTGAAAGCTTATGTCCGCGCTTGTAAAGAAACGCCTGTGCCGCAGGCGAATGATATTGAAGCTCTGATTCGTGAGATTGGCGTCGGCATCGGCAAGCGGGAAAAGGCGAACGGGAAAACGTTAGATGAAGTGGCAGGGAGGTTTTTCTAATGATTCGGCATGTTGATACGGCAGCAGCGGAGATTTTTGAATTTAAGGAAAAGAATCCGCAGCGCTTTAAGGAATTATTCGAAGTCGGTATTCGAATCGGTTTCGGTGAATCTCCTGAGAAGGACTCAAAGATCGCGTTAAAGCCCGAACAGGTTCGTGCCAAATATCTTCCCAAAGATGCCGATTACGCTGCTTTGACGGACGCTGTTATTGAAGGTGAAGTCAAAACCGCGGCCAAATTAACGGCGGCGCTATTGGAAAAAGGCAAAGATCCGACAGGAATTGTTGTTGACGCGCTGATGCCGGGAATCCAAACTGTTTGTGAAATTTATGACAACGGTGACGCTTTCGTTCCGGAAATTCTGCTGGCTAACGACGCGCTCGTTGCGGGTGTTGCGCTCTGTCAGGAACAGTTAGGCGATATTCCGTCTGCCGGCCGCGTGGCGTCTCTTGTGATTGAAGGTGATGTTCACGATATCGGTAAAAACATTGTCGCCGCCATTCTTCGCGCCAACGGTTTTGAAGTCATCGATATGGGCCGCGATGTTTTGGTCGACGATGTTGTCAAGCTGGTGAAATCCGAGAAAATCGATTTAGTCACCGGCACATCCTTGATGAGCACAACAAAAGAAGGACTCCGCGCTCTTTCTGAAGAACTGAAAGGAACCGGAATTCCTGTCGCTTGCGGCGGCGCTGCGGTTGACGCGCATTTCGTTGAAACCTTCACCAATTCAATTTACGGCAAAAGTCCGCTTGATGCCGTTAAAATTGCACAGGCGGTTGCCGCCGGCAAAGATTGGGAAGTTGTGAGAAAAGAGATGACGCGGTAATGGTAAACAAAAGAAAATCATGGTTTTTAAAACTGATTTTCTTTTTCTTTTTTCTTTCTTTTTTAAAAACGAAGGTTCATTTTATCAATTTTTGAAAATTTCAGCTGCTTACGCGCGCGGCAGGCTGCTGACTGCTGATAGCAGAGTATTATTCTGTGCACTGTAAAAGCGGCGGCAGCCACTAAAAATCGCGAAGCGATTTTTTTAAACATCGCCCTCCCACTGCAAAATGGCAACCTGACTCCGATTGGCAACAAACACCTCCCTCCAGTAGGTAATTAGTTTTGTATGGGCAGGTAAATGTAATAAAAAAGAGAAAAAAATGACCATCAGTTTTTATTGATTTTAAAAAATTGCAGCAGCTCGCGCGCGCAGACGGCGGATGGCAAAATGGCAACCTGACTCCGATTGGCAACAAACACCTCCCTTCAGTAGGTAATTAGTTTTGCATGGGCAGGTAAATGTAATAAAAAAGAGAGAAAAAACAAACACCAATTTTTATTGAATTTAAAAAATTGCAGCAGATCGCGCGCGCAGACGGCGGACGGCAAAACGGAAACTGACTCCGATTGGCAACAAACACCTTCCTCCAATCGGTAATTAGTTTTGTATGGGCAGGTAACTGTAATAAAAAAGAGAGAAAAACGAACACCAATTTTATTGAATTTTTAAAATTGAACCGGCGCGTGCACCGTGATTCCGCTGTAATAACTGAGAACAGAAAATCAAAAAAATAAAAAATGGAAAAAATAAAAGAAATTCGCAAAAATTAATAATAAAAAGAAAGTAAAAATAAAAAAGAAGAAGAAACGCAGATTATGCGTTTCCGGTCTGCTTTTTACATTTTTTCATAGCGTAATAATAACCGAAGAACAAACCGATAATTAATGCGCCGATCGCTCCCTGGAGACAGAAGAGCAAACTTTCGGTTTCGCCTCCCGGCGGTTCCCAAAGCGGTTCTGCAATCGGTTCATAGTCGGGGTTTAATTCATAGATTAAATCTTCAGCCGCGCCGTCGGCACCGCCGAATTCAGAGTCTGAAATCGTTGTTACGTAAACAAAGAAGACAGCGAAGATCACAAGGGCGATCACTAAAAGATATTCAACTTTAAATTTCATTTTTGTTCACCTCATGCGTTCATTTTTTCAACTTGTTCTTCTGTGAGCGTTCCGTTGCTGATGAAGAATTCGCCCTTCACTTTTGCAATAAACTTAACAGCGACGACAATGATCAAACCTTCTAAAATAGCGAGCGGAATCTGTGTTAATGCGAAAATTCCGAGGAATTCCGGAAGCGTCTCAAGACCGAATGCAAGAGCGAGCTGAACAGATGTCATCACATATGTTGCCAAATCGGCAATGAACGCTGCCAAAAAGACAGTCACATAAATGTTGATGCTTGTTTTCTGCATTGCTTTGTAAACGAGCCAGGCAAGAAGCGGACCGAAGAAACCCATTGAGAAACAGTTTGCACCAAGCGTTGTTAAACCGCCGTGGGCAAGTAAAAGAGCCTGGAAAAGCAAAACGATTGCGGACATAACGGCTGTGATTGCCGGGCCGAACGCAATAGACGAAAGACCTGTTCCGGTCGGGTGAGATGAAGACATCGCGATCGGTGACGGTATTTTTAAACTGGACAAGACAAAGATAAAGGCGCCGGAAACGGCTAAAAGCGGCAAAACCTCTCTGTTTTTGCGAACCACTTTATTGAGCTGAATGATACCTGCAATTAAAACAATAAGTGTCAGGCCCCACCAGAACAAAGCCCATTCCCAAGGAAGCGCTCCTTCCATAATGTGCATAGTTTTATAACTCCTTATTTTTGAAATAACAAATTTTAGCAATAAAACATTAACAGCCGATACAAAGTATGCCGGCAATTAATACGCAGACAAACTGCATAACCCTCAATGCCGATAAACAATTTTATTTTAAAACGTGGGAGCAGTGTCCCGATACAAATATGACAAAATTGTAAATCTGCACTAATTACATCTCATGATATGGGAGAGAAAGAATATAAACGGCGC
>JAJDHP010000002.1 GCA_030266245.1 Methanimicrococcus sp. OttesenSCG-928-J09 | reverse complement strand
TCACCGCTGCCGTGCGCGCGAATCGTCGCATTTAAAAAAAATCGAAAAAAAATCAAACGCACATTTTTTATGAAAAAAGAAAAAGAAATGGATTATTTTATTAAAATAATCCTGTGATAACGGTTTTAATCAGTTCAACAATATCAATGCCCGACAACTTCAAAACGACATAAGCACCGATGAAGGTACCGATCATGCTGCCGACATTGGCGAGCGCGGCAACGTAAATGACTTTGAAGAACGAATTGCTGTTGAGTTCTTTGAAAGTCTCAGCATTCATCATATTTTTCATGTCTTTTGTTGTCGGTTTTCTGCTTCCGGCTTCAGCGAGTCCGGCAAACCAGCCGGCGGCGAGAAGCGGATTGATGGAAGTAAACCAGGCAAGCAGGAACGCAACGGCTGCTGATCTGAGTTTGCCGCCTGCAATTAAAACACCGATCGCTGATAAGATGCCGTTAATAAAAAACCAGCACCCGAATGCCAAAAGCAAAACTTCAAGCGTCATTTCGGGATACGTAATGATGGAATAAATGATGTATGCAAACGCCAGTAAAACCAGCGCGATAATGCCGTAGCTGATGAATTTTAAAAGACTGAATCTTTTTTTGGGAATGACAGTCAAATCCGCGAGATTTGGAATTTTGGCCGGCTCGTTTAAATAATTCATAACGCCTTGGCGGTGACCGGCGCCGATGACGACAACGATTTTTTTGCCGGTGCCTGCCATTTGAACAGTTTTTAAAATGTTGCCGGCTAAATAAGCGTCGCGCTCGTCAATTAAAACGGAAGCGGCAGTCGGCGCGAAATGTCTGAATTCTTCGATCATCGCTGTCACGACATCTTGATCGGTCATGTTGTTGATATCGAATTCTTCTTGTTCTTCGCCGAAAAACATGCCTTTGACGATGTTGTAAGCCATTTTGAGTTTTTCACCAAAGCTCAGCTTGGCTAAAAAGCGTTTAAATGTGAGCTGAATATCACGGTCTATCAATGCGATTCCGGCGCCGGTTTCGTGAGCGCCTTCAACGGCCGCCATCATTTCAGAGCCGGGGGGAACGCCTAATTGTTCGCCCATTTTCTTTTGCATGTAAGCTAAGAAACCGTAGAGAAGATAGTAAAAAGTCTGACCGGGCTTTAAAACGTCTTTGAAAGAGATTTCAGAGTCACCGGAATCGGGCTCAGTCATTCCTTTGTAGCGGTTGGCGTCTAATTCAACGGCAACAATATCCGGCTTTTCGCGTTCGATTGTTTCACGAACTTCCTGAACACTTTTTTCAGAAACGTGAGCTGTGCCGATGATAATAATTTGTGTCGGCCGGCTGCCTTCCGGTAAGTCATTTGCATCCGAAATCGGAAAAACATTGTCAAAGCCTGTACCGGCAGATGCGTTGGCAGACGTGTTTATAGAAACCGAACCGTCCGCTGCGGGCGCTGCTGAGATATCCGGAATGATAACATCCGAAATTTCAATTTCAGACACTTCGTGTTCAGCTGTTTCTTCCTTTTCTGAAATTTGCTCTGAATTGTCAGACTCGTCAGAAAAATCAGAAACACTTGCTGAATCGGTGTGTTCCGAAAAATAATTTGAATAATCGTCTTCGTTTTTCATTATAAAACTCGAACTTAAATTTTTTATTTTAAATTTTATTTGTAATAATCAAAATCCTAAATGATTTTTAAATAATTCTTTTCTTATTTAAAACACATTCGTTTGTTTTTCAATAGGAATTCAATAGAAAAACAGAAGTGGACTTTTGTGATTTTTAAAATTTGTGCAGCTCGCGCGTGCGATGGCTGCTGAGTGATAGTATATTCTGTTATGATTCTGAATTTAAAGTTCTGGTCCATAGTCAAACAAATAAATTCGTGTCTGTTTTTCTTCAAAAGGATTTCATTAAATAGGATTGTCTTTATAATTAGATTCAAACAAAAAACGAGGACACTGGCGTTATGAATCCTATTGAGTATCTTTATCTTCTGATCGGAACCAATCCGTTATCCAATTATGTCGTCGCTGACTATTTTTTAAAGAATGAAAATTTAAAGGAAATTCATCTCATTCATTCAGCGGAAGATTTGGAAAACGGCATTCTTAGCACTGAACTCTATGCTTCAAATTTAAAATCGGCATTGGAAGAAAAATTGCCAAGCGGTCGAAACATTCGTTTTCTCCTTCATGAAATCCATATCAGAGACGCTTTTTCAATTCGCCATGATGTTCGTTCTCTTCTTTCCGATTTCGAAAAATTTCATGGACAAAACATTCAAAATATCCATTTGAATTATTCCGGCGGTACTAAAGAAATGGTCCTTCACACTTACGAAACGTTCAAAGATGTTTTTCAAAATCGTGTGACCTTTTCTTATTTTGATTCCCGGAGAAATCATTTAAAAGAAGACCCTATTACAGAAGAACCGGACGAGTCTGTTTATCTCGGTGATAAAGTTCAAATTAATTTCAATAATCTTTTCAAACTTCATGGTTATCAGATTCTACCGTCTGAGGAAAACAGCGGGTCAGCATTTTCAATTTCATTTTTTAAAGATTTCTTGGAAGCGATTTCGAAGCCTGAAAATTTCTGTGAATATTTAAAATGGCGAAAACATTTTTTCAATGTTTATCCCGAGCCGAAGCATATTGTTCCGGCTGAGGGGTTTATAAGATTAGAAGATTTGCTGCCGCCGGAATTTATAATTTCTGAAATTCTCAAAGAAACGCTTTTTCTGAAAATTCATAATGAAATGCCTGAATATTCGGTGTTGGAAGAGTGGGAAGGACAAAACGGCGAATATTATCTGAGAACTGAAATCAGCAACAAGCAAATGTCAAAACTCATTGAAACCAGAAAATACATCACAGGACACTGGTTTGAACAATATGTTTATTTGGTTCTGAAAGAAAATCTGTTTGATACAAAAATTGTTTCTGATATTGATCTTAATATTTTGGTTCAAACCGCAAAAAAGAATTTTGAAATCGATGTCGCTTTAATTAAAGGATATGAATTATGCGGCATTTCGTGTACAACTGACAAGACGCAAAGTTTATGCAAATCCAAAGGATTTGAAATTCTTCACCGAACGAAACAGATTGCCGGCGACAACTCAAAAGCAATTTTAATGACATTCATGAATGAAAACAATACTCATGAACTCGATGTCGATCTGAGTGATATTTTAGAAGACAGACTCCTTGTTTTAGGATTGAATGATTTGTTCCCGAAAGAAAAATTCTGTGAAAAAGTGACAGACTTTTTAGATCGCTGAATTTTCCAACTGCGAATTTTCAACAGATCATTTTTAAATTTTATTTTTTTCTATTTTCTTTCTATTCTCTTTTTATTTTCTTTCCATTTTCTTCTTCTTTTCTTTCCATTTTCTTCTTCTTTTCTTTCTATTTTCTTCTTTTTTTCTTCCTTTTTTAAAACCTTTAAATATAAACAGAATTATCTAAAAAATAATTGTTATTCTTAAAAAAACATAAACAGAAAAGGAATTTTTATTATGAGTATGATCGGAAAATCCATTCGTATGGAAAGATTTGTTAAAAGAGATACGGGCAGAACAATCATCGCACCGATGGATCATGGTGTCGGTGTCGGTCCGATTGCCGGCTTGACCAACTTGCCGGATGCTGTTGACAAAGTTGCACTCGGCGGCGCTAATGCAGTGCTCGGTCACATGGGACTTGCCAAACACGGTCACAGAAAGTACGGCAATGATGTCGGTTTGATTATTCATTTGTCCGCTTCCACTTCTTTGGGGCCGAATTCTAATCACAAAGTGTTGGTAACAACGGTCGAAGAAGCAATCAAAGTCGGCGCCGACGCCGTTTCCATTCATGTAAATGTCGGCGCGGAAGACGAGCCGGAAATGCTTGAAGGATTCGGTTATGTCGCTCAAAAATGCGATGAATGGGGAATGCCGCTTTTGGCGATGGTTTACCCGCGCGGTCCGAAAATCACATCCGAATTCGGAAAAGACGTGGTTGCACATGCCGCCCGTTTGGCAGCCGAGCTCGGTGCTGATATTGTTAAAACAAATTATACTGGCGACATTGATTCTTTCCGCGAAGTTGTCAAAGGAACCCCGATTCCGGTCATCATCGCTGGCGGTCCGCACATGGAATCCGAGCTTGATCTTTTGCAGATGATTGCCGATTCACTTGAAGCAGGCGGCAAAGGCGTTGCGATCGGCAGAAATGTTTTCCAGTCCGAAGATCCGACACGCACAACAAAAAGAATCAGCGCGGTTGTTCACGGTGGTTTTTCAGCTGAAGAAGCTTTCAAAATTGAGTAAAATGGTGATAAAATGGCTTATAGAAACAAAACATATGTAGCATTTGATGGTGATAATGATATTCGCTCTTATAATTTAATGAAAGCTTGGAAACAAAATGATAATACAGAATTTAATTTTTATGATGCACATGATTTAAATACTGCACGAGATTCAAGTTCAGAAGAAACAATTAAGCGTAAGTTAAGAGAAAGAATGGATAATTCTAAAGTGTTTGTATTGCTCATTGGTGAAAATACTAAAAATCTTTATAGATTTGTAAGATGGGAAATTGAATTAGCTTTAGAAAAG
The DNA here is from genome assembly GCA_030266245.1 of Methanimicrococcus sp. OttesenSCG-928-J09. Taxonomy (GTDB): domain Archaea; phylum Halobacteriota; class Methanosarcinia; order Methanosarcinales; family Methanosarcinaceae; genus Methanimicrococcus. The sequence continues at coordinate 80,220 of JAJDHP010000002.1, read as the reverse complement.
GATTTACCAATTATTGCTGTTAACTTAAATCATTCAAGGTCTCAAGATAGTAGATGCCCACCTATCTTAAAAAACGAATTAGCTATATATATCCCATATAAATCTGCTATAATGCAACATGCATTGGAGAACTGGCCCAATTCGCATATTCAATATCGAAAGGAAGGTAAAACTGGCTGGTATTATTATACTGATTCTGTTTATAAAAGCTTAGGACTTTAATGGAGTTTGAATTTTGAATTTTCTGATTTCTTTGAAATATGCACTAAAAGAAAAGGAAACATTTTGGTTTTCTTTTTCTTTTTTCTTAAGTCTAATTTTCTTTTTTGAAGAATTTTTTTCAAGTTTTAAAGATAAAATTGGAATCATTTTAGTTGCTTTATTTGTTTCCTTTTTTATATCGTGGATTAGAACTTTGTTTAGATTCCAAAAAGAAATTAATTTAGATCAGGGCCGAAAAGCAGTTATTTTATTCGGAGATTTATTCAAAATAGAGTCAAAAATCACAGTTATTCCAGTGAATTTATTTTTTGATACTGAAGTTGATGACAAATTAATTTCTTCTCATTCAATTCATGGTCAATTCGTTAATAATATTTTTAAAAAAGACATCTCTGAATTAGATAATCTAATTTCAGATAGTTTGAATAAACAAAAATTAAATCCTGAAAAAAAAGATCGAACACATGGGAAATCATTTTCCTATCCTCCTGGAACAATAGCTGAAATTACTAAAGATAATCACATTTATTATCTGTTGGCATTGACCGATTTTGATAGTAATAATATTGCATCGTGTAAATTATCTGATTATTATTCTGTAATTTTGTCATTAATTGAATATTTTAATATCAACGGACAAGGAAGAGATATTGCAATACCTTTGTTAGGCAGTGGTCTCTCCCGGTTGGGAAAAGAAAACAACATTGTTTTAAGAAATATGATTTCTGTTTTTAGAATGTGTGCTATTCCTATTAGAGGAAAAATTAGGATTGTATTATTCACTTCTTTGAGAAATGAAATAAATTTGAATGAAATAGATTAATCATCCCTTCCGGGAACCATATCGCATCCCGAACACAATGAACACATCGTTTCGGATTTTTCGGGATGTAAATCATATTTTTGAGAAATTCTTTTCTGCATTTCAAACAGTTTCAGGATTCTTTCTTTGGAAGGACGCTCCATGAAACAATCGCCTTTTCGAAGCGCGTTTTCATAAATCGGACGAATGCAGGCAATCACACCGATTTCGGCGAGCTTTTCAATCATTTGTTCAACACTTTCATCGGTTTCGCCGAGACCGACGATGACGTTGCTGAAAACTTTGCCGCGGCCGAATAAACGAACGGCTTCTTCAAGTTCGCCGAAAACATCGGTTTCGGAAAGCCCGGGACAAACCTGTTTGAAAATTTCGGTATCGGCAACTTCGATATTATATTTGACTTCCGAAACACCAGCTTCTTTTAATTTTTCGGAACCGTCCGGTACAGAATAAACAGAAACACCGATCGGAACATTAAATCTTTTCAGTTCAGGCATCAGCTCTAAAACGCGTTCCACTTCGCCTTCGGGTGTTTTTTCAACGCCGGATGTGATTGAAATGGCTTTCATGTTCCCTTTTTCAAAAGCGTCCCGAATGATTTTCAGGCTTTCCTCTTTGGTTTTTGTATGTCCCTGAAGAATCGGAACGGAGCAGTATTTGCAGTCGTAAATACATTTTTCGGACAAATTAATGTAAGCCTGCTCGGGACAATGCGCTAATGTCGGCTCGATTTTTCCGGTAATGATCGGATGCTCCGTATCCGGCAAAAGATAGACGGCGATTTCGTCTGATTCCGGTATTTTTCTTATTTTTACGGGAGAATTTTTATCCAAATTCAAACGAACACGTTTGCCGCCGGAAGAAATAAAAACAGAGCCTGAACTTCCAGCACTCGGACCGGCGGTTGATTTGAGTGTCGGTAAAATCATTTTTTCGTCTTCGATATCGGCTGTTCCGATTGAAAGCAAAAGCGCTTTGATTTCGGCGGTCATCGGGATTTCTGAAAGCATAAATTCTCTTTTTCCGTTTTCGATTTTTTTTGAATGGTTGATCTTGTCTTCATTTAAACTTTATGATGAGATCGAAAATGATTGTTTTTCTTAAAAATCATCCGGTAGCTGTTGATTTTTATTTCCCTTTCTTGAAAAGTATTTTTTCAAATCGGCGTTAAATTTATATAAAATCAGTATTTATTAGGGTTATTGTAAACCCCAAAACAGAATTTGGTTTACATTTAACGAAGAATAAGAATCGGCGGGCAAACGCCGATTCAGAATTTTGCTTCAAACAAAACAAACAACAAAGGATAGATGTACAATGAATATAAAATGTTTGCTCGGGTCAGCTTTGGTCCTTCTTGTTGCCGCTTTAGGCTTAACCGCGCTTCGCAAAAAACAATCAGAGGAATGATCAAAAATGACATTAAAACATTTACTCGGATCGTTTTTGATTTTGATTATCGCCGCTTCGGCTATGTCGCCGGCATTGGGCGCGGTCGGTATCAAAAACCACTCGGATAACGCTAAATTCATCGCTTTTGAAATTTCAGATGATGAATGGAATAATCTGACAGATGAAGAAAAAGAAGCACGCCTTGGTCACTTCATGGGTGTCGGCGACGTTGAAGGCAATGTCAGATTCTCTTTAAGAACAATGCCTGCACATGGCGCTGATGATACATTCAAAGCAGTTTTCAGTTTCAAAGCTTTTGATTCAGAAGAAATGAAGCTTTTGGAATCCATGAATGCGGAAGAAAAAGAAGCTTACTTCTTAACCAAGTTCAAGGAAAATCTGGACATTGAAGTTGAAGCCGGCAATTTAACGCAGGAAGAAGCTGACCAAATGTACGATGACCGCAAATCCGGTAAATTCGCTGAAGTCAGCCTTGTTGTATGCGGTGTCAGCTTAACGGCTTTGTCTGAAGAAGAACTTGAAGCCTTAAAAGAAATGACGGACGAAGAAAAGGACGCTTTCTTTTTGGAGCACTTCAAAAGAGGTCTTGACGAAGCAGTTGCCGAAGGCAGCATAACACAGGAAGAAGCCGATGAAATGCTGGCTGCACGCGAAAGCGGTGTTCATGCCGGTCAGAACGGATTTGCACACGGGCGTGCCGTTAGATTTGCAATGACAAGTGAAACACTTTCCGAAGAAGAAATTGAAACGCTTCAAAATATGACCGCTGATGATAAGAAAGATTTCTTTTTGTCACAGATTAAGGCCAACTTAGATGCAGATGTCGCTGCCGGCAATTTAACACAGGAAGAAGCGGATGAAATCTACGCTTACCACGAGTCAGGATCCCTTGGTTACACAAGAGGAAATATGATTCATAAGACAGCAGAATTTAGAACAGAAGCTGTTCCTGCAACTGAATAAATTAAAAACGATAATAATAACCCCTCCAAAATATGTTTCAAATAAAAACGAAAACTTCACAGAAACCCAAAACTATATATACTATTGAGTACTTTTGTTCATTGTAAACCAAATTACAAAAAACGGTTTACAATGAACAGACAAAAACTGAGTTTAGTAAACGGATTTTGTCTTCAAAACGAAACCACCTGTAAAAGCAAACCATTTGAAAAACGACCAAACAAAACCAATAAAGTGAAAACAGATAAAAACGAGCAAGCAAATCGGTTGTTGTGTGAAATCGATCGATCTTGTTTGATCCCGGTTTCGGCAGTTTTCAGATAATTTGTCTGAATGTCTGCCGGAGACCGGAATCAAGCGATGCTTGGTTTCATGCTGAAAAGCATAAAACATTTCTCAGTTTATTCCCACCAAAACATAAACTGAAAATAGTAAACCCCACCCCTGTAACCAATCAAAAACAAACCAAAACCAATCAAAAACAAACAAAAAGAACGAAATAAACCAACCCCAACAAAAAGGCGGCATATGAAATTTAATTTTCATCTGTCGCCTTTTTTTTATTGCTATTTTAGTCAGATTTTAGTTTCCATATGGGGTGAGGTGTTTATTTAAAAATCGCTTCGCGATTTTTAGCGGCTTCCGCCGCAGTAATACTATTTATTTGACAGAACTGTCACCGTCGCGCGCGAGCTGCTCCATTTTTTTGGAAATTGAATAAAAAGTGGGTTCATTTTTAATTTCGTTATTGTTACCGCTTGGAGTCAAGTTTCCGTTTTGCAGTGGGAGAGAGATGTTTATTTAAAATCGCTTACGCGATTTTTGCGGCTTCCGCCGCAGTACTAATCAGCCAACGGCCGCCGCGCGCAAGCTGTACCATTTTTTAAATTAAATCAAAACCAATCCCGGTTTTTAAAAAATTAAATCGGAATAATATACGGAATTCCTTTAAAATATTCAATATGAACCTTTACACCGTATATGTTTTCAATCATTTCAGGCGTAATACCGTTTGCATCGCAGGCATCGTGAATGATCCCGTCTTTCATGAAAACGAATTTATCGGCAAAACGAAGCGCTAAATTAAGGTCATGCATTGTTAAAACGGTTGCCGTATTGTGTCCAACGGTCACGTTTTTAATAATTTTTAAAATTTCCAGCTGATTATGCAGATCCAGGCTGCTGGTCGGCTCATCTAACAAAAGAACGCTCGGCTCCTGCGCGATTGCACGGCAGATACAAACTTTTTGAAGCTCGCCGCCGCTCATTTCATCAATTCTTCGAAGCTGCATATCTTCTAATTCAAAACGCTTGAGGGCGGCATCAACGATTTGGTAATCCTTTTCACTGATCGTCAGCCCGATATGCGGTTTTCTGCCGAGCAGAACAGCATCAAAAACAGTTGTCCTGGAAACATCATTTCGCTGCGAAACATAACCGATTTTTTGAGCAATTTCCTGATTGGAAAGAGCCGCCAAATCAGAATCATTCACAAAAACAGATCCGGCAGTCGGCTTTAAAATCATATCCATACACTTCAAAAGCGTACTCTTACCGACGCCGTTGGGTCCCATTATCGCCAATATTTCACCCTGATTAACACCCAATTCGACACCGTTTAGCACTTTCCGGCTCTTGTAATCAAAATGAACATCATTCACACGAAGAATCATTTTATTTCCCCCGCACAATTAAATAAAGAAAAATCGGCGCTCCTAAAAACGAGGTAATAATCGCAACCGGCAAAACATGCGGTGAAATCATTGTTCTGGCAACTGTATCAGAAACTAAAAGCAAAAGCGCACCGCAGACAGCTGTTCCGCCAATCAGATAACGCTGATCATCACCAATCAGACGGCGCATAATATGCGGACAAACCAAACCGACAAACCCGATAACGCCTAAAAAAGAAACAACAACAGCGCTGATTAAAGACGCGGCAACCATCCCGGTTAAACGAAGACGGGAAACATGAACACCCAAACTCTTGGCAGTTTCATCACCGGCATCCATTGCATTAAAATCCCAGCGTTTCCAAATGAAATAAATAAAACAAATCAAAACAATGCCGCCGATGATTGCGATTTCAGTCCATCCCGCGCGCGCAGCATCTCCGAATTGCCAAAAAACAATCGCCGCCACTTTTGTTTCGTCAACAAAATATTGAATTGCCGCCAATCCCGCAACCGCCAGCGAATTTAAAGCAACGCCGGCCAAAACCATCACTTCCGGCGTTGCCGATCTGATTTTCGCGACAATTAAAATAATTCCGGAAGCAGCCATGCTGAAAATAAATGCACAAATCGTTACAAGGTACGGATTTTCAACAGATATTGCGTCAGCCATATTATTTCCGGTCGTTCCGAGGCCGAACAGTAAAATCCCAACAGCGGCACCAAATGCGGCGGCATTGGAAAGTCCGAGCGTATAAGGCGACGCCAGCGGATTTTTTAAAACAGACTGCATCGCGACACCTGCAACTGCAAGCCCGGCGCCTGCAATAATTGCAGTAATAATCTGAGGAATTCGTATATTCCAAATTACGCGGTCAAAAAGACCGGTTCCGCCGGGTCCGCTCAGCAGTGTTAAAATCACATCTGGAATCGGAATACTGACAGAGCCGACAGAAACGGCAAATAAAGCAAATAAAATTAATAAAATAAACAGTCCGATAATCAGACCGATTTTTTGAGCGACATACTTTCTATAAGCTGTCGGCTTAGTTCCGTCTTCCAAATGCATTTTATTTCCCCACCGTTGTTTTATTTGTTTCCATTTTTATTTTATTCGTTATTCCGTTTGTTATTTTTTTGTTTATTTTCTTTTTTTGTTTACTTTTTATGTTCTGTTTATTTTGTTAGATTCACTTTTGTATAAGACAAGCCGTCCGCGTTTTGTTTGATTTGATTGAAAACGGGTTTTCCGACAATAAATGTGTAAATTTCATCTGCTTTTTCGGCAGGGTCGACATCTTTGAATTGTTCGGGATACAAAATTTTGCCGATGTAATAGCAATTGGCAAGGGCGGTTTCGTGGTTGACACCCATTGAAGTGTGCGGATTGACTGCATAAATTTCGCCGGATTTTGCGGCGCTTAATCCTTTATAAGACGGATCGTTTTTCAATTCAACAAATGCACCGCCGCCTGCTGCGGTTACGGTTTCGACATCTACAAAAATAATCTCGGGATCCCATTCTAAAATGATTTCTTTAGAAACAAGAGCGTATCCTGTACTCGGTCCGCTCAAAGGAACGCCGGCCGCAACATTGTCGGCATTTAAAATTTCAAAAGGCATGTATATCGGATTTGTTCCGTTCAATCCGTGCGGTCCGTTGTAAGCGACACCGCCGACAAAAACGGTTTTGTTTGAAGCCGGAACATCTTTGATTCTGTTTGTCAAATCCGCTGCGGTTGTTTCAAAATATTGAATAATATCTTGCGCGCGCTGTTCTTTATGAAGAATTTTCCCGATCATGAGAAGCGTTTCATCAATTTTGTCTTTCTCCGTCACATAATTGCCGTTGTAAAATAAGACGACCGGGATTCCGGTTTTGGATTGAATCTGGTCAGCTGCTGCGATGTCGTTAGAAGATGTTGCCGAATAGAATAAGACATCCGGATTGGCAGCCAATAATTTTTCCGCATCAACAAGACCTTTGCTTGTTCCGAGCAGTGGTTTTTCTTTAATTTCAGGGTGTGCCAGTGCGTAAGGGCGTTTATCTTTAGGCATTAAATTAGAGCTGTTATCTTGATAATCGACAGCGACAACGCGGTCAATAACACCCAAATAAACAAAATATCTCATTGAACCTGAACCGCTGACCGCAATTTTTTCGGGATTGTCAGGCACTTCAACTGTTCGGCCGAAGGCGTCTGTTACGGTAATTGTATCTTTGCCGCTGCCGGAATTATCGGAATTTCCAATGCATCCTGAAAATGAAACAAAAAGAAGCAATATCAATACAGCCATCAGTCCCGCTTTTTTAACGGTCTGAAATGAGTTCCTGTTTAATTTTTTCATATTTGCCACCTGTAATCTTGAAATTTTAATCAAAATTAAGTTTGATTTAATCAGATTTTTATCAGAATTTTAAGTCATTTATTTATTACAGAATTTTAAAAATTTAACAATATCTGTCAATATTTTTACAATATTTAACATTTATTCTGATAAAAATTTACACATTAAAATTAAATTTGTTTTTATAAAGTGTCAGCAGTTTTGTTTTTTAAATAAATTTAAATAGGTTCGCGTATTATTTTTTGAATTATGTCTGAAAATACAATTTTAAAAAAGATTTCTGAACGAAATTATGATGACGCAGTCGCTTTTCACGGTCATTCCTGCGGCGGACTGGCGCTCGGCTACGTTGCTGCACTTTACGCCAAAGAATTGTTGAATTTGGATTATTCCGAAGATGAAGAAGTTGTCGTGATTACCGAAACGGATTCCTGTACGGTGGACGCGATTCAAACGATTCTCGGAACAACGGCCGGCAAAGGAAATTTGTTTGTTAACAACTGGGGCAAAACGGCTTTTTCTTTTTATAACAGAAAAAACGGAAAATCAGTTCGTTTGATTATGAAACCGGACTTTTTCAAGCCGAGCCCTGAAATGGATGCGCTTCGCGCAAAAGTTTTTTCAGGAACAGCAACAGAAGAAGAAACCGCGCGTTATCACGAACTTTCCGATCAAAGAGTCAATAATATTTTAGCAACACACGGCAGCGAGGTTTATGAAGTCAAAGAACCGCAGCAGTCTGTTCCCGAAAAAGCGAAAATTTTTGACAATATCATTTGCCCGATTTGCAATGAATCCGTCGGCGTTGCCAGATGTATTGAAAAAGACGGACAAAAAATCTGTCAGTTCTGTGCTCAAAAGAAATAATTTTTCAATATTTCTTTTTTGCTTTTCTTTTTTATTTATTGCCGTTTACCAAAAACAGGCGTTGCCGCGCGCGAGCTGCTTCAATTTTTCAAAAATAAATAAAACATGCGATTTGATTTTTCATATCTTTTTTTATTATATGCACCTGCCGAACGCAAAACTAATTTCCACTTGGAGTTAGATTCCGTTTTACAGTGGGAGGGCAGTGTTTGTTACCAATTGGAGTCAGGTTTTAGTTTCCATGTGGGTTGAGGTGTTTATTTAAAATCGCTCCGCGATTTTTGCGGCTTCCGCCGCTGTTATACAGTTGCCTGACAGAATTATTTCAGCAGAACAGCCGTCACCGCGCGCGAGCCGCTCCGCTTTTCAAAATTTGTAAAAATCGCAACATGTTTTCACGATAAAAAAGAAAATAAAAACAGGAAATTTATTCCTGCTTTTCAACGATATCAATTTCGATTTCCGTTTCAACACAGAATTCTTCAAAAACGATTCCGCTGTTGTTGGCTCTTTCGCTCAGCGGAATGTACGGCTGGAGTTCGCCGACCGCGTTATACGCCGGGCGAATGATTTTGCCGGAATTCAACAGTTCTTCCAAACGGTGCGCACTCCATCCGGTAATTCTGCTGATTGCAAAAATCGGAGTGTAGAGCTGCATCGGAAGATCCAGCATGCTGTAAACAAAACCGCTGTAGAAGTCGATGTTTGCAGAAACGCCTTTGTAAATGCGCTTTTCCTGTCCGATAATTTCAGGCGCTAAACGCTCAACTAACGCATAAAGCTTGAATTCGTCTTCACGGCCCTTTTCAATCGATAAGTTTTCGACAAATCTCTTGAAAATGTCGGCGCGCGGGTCGTTTAAAGAATAAACGGCGTGACCGATTCCGTAAATTAAACCGGCGTTATCAAAAGCTTGTTTGTTCAGCAATTTTCTGAGATAATCGCCGACTTGCTCTTCGCTGGTCCAATCCGTAATATTAGCTTTCATGTCTTCAAACATTTTGACGACTTTAATGTTGGCGCCGCCGTGTTTGGGACCTTTTAAACTGCCGAGCGCGGCTGCGATAGCTGAATAAGTATCCGTTCCGGACGAACTGACGACACGGCAGGTAAAAGTTGAATTATTGCCGCCGCCGTGTTCGGCATGAAGAACCAAAGCCAAATCCAAAAGACGTGCTTCAAGTTCAGTATATTTGGAATCCGGGCGGAGTAAATAAAGAATATTTTCTGCTGCCGATAATTCCGGCTGCGGATTGTGAATTGTTAAACTGCTGCCGTCGTATTTATGGACATATGCCTGGTAACCGTAAACAGCCACCACCGGAAACAGCGCAATTAATTCAAGACATTGGCGGAGAACGTTTTCAATAGACGTATCGTCCGGGTTTTTGTCATAAGAATAAAGCGTTAAAACACTTTTGGCAAGCGAATTCATCATGTCTTCGCTTGGTGCTTTCATGATAACATCACGAACAAAATTTTCCGGAAGCGTACGGTAGCTGCCGAGAAGAATTTTAAATTCTTCCAATTGAGATTCGGTCGGTAATGTTCCGAAAAGTAATAAATAAGCGACTTCTTCAAAGCCGAATCTTTTTTCAGAAACAAATCCGTCGACAAGATCATTAATGTCAATACCGCGGTAAAAGAGGCGGCCTTTTTTGTGTTCCGTTTCACCTTTTTTCGGGCGTCCGGACTGCACATCGCTGATTTCGGTTAAACCGGTCAAAACACCGTTTCCGTCAGCGTCGCGAAGTCCGCGGTTCACATCGTATTTCGTAAAAAGTTCGGGGTCAATCGGACCGTTTTCTTCGCAGTGTTTCGCCAATTTTTCAACAATGGCTTTTTGTTCGGCTGCTGTTTCTTCGGCCGTTTTTTCAATAACTTCTTCTTCAATTTCAATTTCCGTGTTTTCTTCAGCCGTAACTGTGTCTTCTTCAACGGGTGCACCGTTTTCTGCTGTATCAGCAGTCATAGTTTTTGTCATGCCAAGGTCTTCAATGCTAAGCGGCATATCGGTGTTTTTGATTACTTCTTCCATATTGTACCCTCCTACGTTTTCAATTTTGATAGATTTGATTCAAAAGATTGAAAAAAATATTAAAAAAACAGAAAATATAAATTTTCACATCCGAATTTTCAATCTGAAATCTTCAAAATGAGTCATATCATTTTTACCCAATAAAAACGAATTCTGAAACCTACTAGGTTTTCATCAGATAAAACTCTTTGTCGTCATCTATTTAAATACCCATTTGTAATTGTCGAACCACCGCTTTTATATAGAAGTTCAATCATTTTTAAACTGTAAATTTTTCCGTGAATTGTCCGAAAAATGCGTTTCTGCATATCTTTTTCGGCAAAGGACGAACATGATGTCAAGAGCGGCTTTAAGCCCGGGAAGCACATTAGTTCAGGAATGTCAAAGCAATTTCGGGAAAGTCCTTTCGGCAGCAAAAATTCAGAAATAATCTAATTCAGAAATAATTTGAATGATCTGAATTATTTGAATAATCTGAATGTTCAGAAATTCTGAAAATTTGAATTATTTGGATAACTTGAATGTTGCCGTTTAATCACCGGTTACATGCCGTTAACTTGAAAGAGCAGGATTGAAGCTTTTTTTCAATTGTTAATGCCGGCGGTGATTCTATCGATTTTCATCATTGATCTGTTGATTTTTGATCATATGATTTTCGATCATATTATAATACTACTCATAATCAATTAAGGAGACGTAATATGTCAGGACAACCCATTTTCATTTTAAAAGACGGAAGCAAGCGCACTCGCGGAAGAGACGCGCAAGGCAACAACATTATGGCCGCTAAAGCGGTTGCAGAAGCAGTCAGAACAACACTCGGCCCCAAAGGTATGGACAAAATGCTTGTCGACTCCATGGGCGATGTTACAATCACAAATGACGGTGCCACCATTTTGAAAGAAATGGACATTGAGCACCCGGCTGCAAAAATGATCGTCGAAGTTTCTAAAACACAGGACGAAGAAGTCGGTGACGGTACAACCAGTGCCGCTGTCGTTGCAGGCGAGCTTTTAAAGAAAGCAGAAGACCTCATTGACATGGACATCCATCCGACCGTTATCGCATCCGGTTACAGATTGGCTGCAGCAAAAGCAGTCGAACTCGTTCAGGGTCTTGCAAAAGATGTTGACGAAACCGATGTCGAACTTTTAACCAGCATCGCCTCCACCGCAATTACCGGCAAAGGCGCAGAATCCGCAAAGCCGCTTTTGGCAAAAATCTCCGTTGAAGCTGTCACCAGCGTTGTTGATGATGTCAACGGCAAGAAACAGGTTGACAGAGAACAGATCAACGTGGTCAAAAAAGTCGGCGGCCGCATTGAAGATTCTGAACTTATCAAAGGCATGATCATTGACAAGGAACGTGTTCACAGCAACATGCCCGAAATGGTCAAAGACGCCAAGATTCTCTTGCTCAACGAAGCAATCGAACTCAAAGACACTGAAATCGACGCTGAAATTTCAATCACCTCACCGGACCAGCTCCAGCTTTTCCTTGACCAGGAAGAAGCAATGATTAAAGCAACGGTTGACAAAGTCGTTAACAGCGGCGCAACAGCTGTTTTCGTTCAGAAAGGCGTTGACGACATGGCACAGCACTTCCTTACAAAAGCAGGTCTTTTCGTTGTCCGTCGCGTTAAAAAGAGCGACATGGAAAAACTCGCCCGCGCAACAGGCGCTTCTATGATTTCCAACTTTGATGAAATCAGTGCTGACGACCTCGGCTACGCTGCACTTGTTGAAGAAAAGAAGATTTCCGGCGACGCCATGATTTTCGTTACAGGCTGCAACAACCCGAAATCCGTTTCAGTTCTTCTCCGCGGCGGTACCGACCATGTTATTGACAGCATCGAAACAGCACTCGAAGACTCACTCCGTGTTGTCGGTGTCGTCATTGAAGACAAGAAGCTCGTCGCAGGCGGCGGTTCTCCTGAAGTCGAACTTTCACTCAGACTCAACGAATACGCAGCCACCCTTGAAGGCAGAGAACAGCTCGCTGTCCGCGCATACGCAGAAGCACTCGAAATCATCCCCAAGACACTCGCTGAAAATGCAGGTCTTGACCCGATTGACATGCTCATGGACCTCCGCTCCAGCCACGAGAAAGGCTTAAAGACAGCCGGTCTCGATGTTTTCAAAGGCGAAGTTGTTGACATGTGGAAAGAATTCGTTGTTGAACCCCTCCGTGTGAAAACACAGGTTATCAACGCAGCCACAGAATCCGCCGTTATGATTCTCAGAATCGACGACGTGATTGCCACAACCAAATCCCAGGGCGCTCCGGGCGGAATGGACCCGGGAATGGGCATGGACATGCCTTAATTTTGAAAAATTAAATCATTTCAGAACAGAGATTTTTCTCTGTTTCTTTTCTCTTTTTTTCAATGTTTAAATTAAATACGGGATACGTTTTTTTATTATTTTTTAAAAATTTCTGCTGCTCGCGCGCGGCGGCAGTTGCCTGATTATTATTACTGCGGCGGCAGCCACAAAAATCGAGGAGCGATTTTAAATGCGAACAGACTCCCACTGCAAACTAAAACCTGACTCCAAGTGGTAACAAACACCTCCCTCCCACTGCAAAGAATCTAAAAATGGATGAAAAATCAAATCTCGGTTTGAATTATTTTTCAAAAAATGGAGCAGTTCGCGCGCGCAGGCGGCAGCTGCAAAAAACCTAACTTGAAGTAATATGAGTATCCGATTGGAAACTCTCCTCTTTTATAAGACAAACCCATTCTTTCAACTAAGTATCAAAATGAAACTCTGTTAATGAATGTGATTCTCATGTCTTTTATTGAAAAATTCACCCAATCCGGTCAAAACAATAAATTCCGTCTCTGCCTGATGCAAAGCACTCTGGCGGGCGGGTTTGTTTCGATTTTCTTTTTATTGATGAGTTATTTTGAAAACGGTCTTGTGGTAACATCTCTCATCGCCAGCATATTTATTGTCTTTATTTTCCCGACATCGCCGGCAGCGCAGCCGCGAAATTTGATCGGCGGACATTTGCTCAGTGCTGTTGTCGGTTTCATTTTCTTTTACGCCAACATTTGGTTCCAGGGAAGTGAACTGATTTTCGTTTACACAATTCTGTTCTGCGGGCTGGCAGTATTTCTGTCCACGCTTCTGATGGCGCTGTTCGGATTTGAACATCCGCCGGCAGCGGCATTTGCAGCCGGATTGGTGTTGGCGCCAACTGTCCCGATTCTTATGTGCATTCTGGCATTGATTTGTGTTTTTGTGCTGGCGGTTTCAAAGGAAATATTGGCACCGCTTTATTGTTCAGCAAATGAAAATTGAAACTGAATGTAAAAAATGAATGTAAAAAACGAATATTAAAAATGAATATAAAAATAAACAAAATTAAAAACAAATTCATCATTCGTTTGGCTTGATTTGTCATTTGAAGACAAATCTTTTTCTCTTTTTCAATCTTTTGACCGTACTTGTTTCTGTTCTATTTTAAGTTGTTTTATGAACTTATTCATTATATTTATAATATAATAGTTGTTTTTAAAAACCAAAAATTTATATACTCTTATTCGTAATAATTATTGTATTTCTTTAATTTAATAAAATTAAAAACGAACAAAATTAAAAAATGAATTTAAAAACGAGGTATTTAAAATGACACAACAGTCTATCCAACTTATCGTTCAGGAAGCTGATCGCGCAGATGCCGGCAAAGGTATTGCCAGAATCGGTGCGGAAGCGATGACCCGTCTCTCAATCGAACCGGGAGACACTGTTAAAATCACAGGCAAAAGAACCGCAGCGGCTATTGCCGCGTTGTCACAAAATCAAGGTTCAAACAATATCAGCATTGACGGCTACATCCGAAGAGATGCAGGTATCGGTATCGGTGACACTGTTACTGTTGAAAAAGCGGCGCCGACAACAGCGACGCGCTTAACCGTTCAGCCCGTTGGCGAATCTATCAAATTAGACGGCAAACAAGTCGGCGATTTTATTCTTAAAAGATATGCCGGGACGCCTCTTTACAAAGGAAAAACGATTGCGCTGCCTGTTCAGGTTCAGCAGCAAAAACAGGATCCGTTTGAAAGCTTTTTCGGCAATTCATGGGCCGGCAGCTTTTCAAACAGCTTCAGCACACAATATTATGAATTTATTGTTTCCGAGATTGCACCCGATGATGTTTCAATCGTCGGCTCGGAAACCAAAGTCACTTACAAAGATTCCGCCTACAAAGGCGAAGACGGTCCAAAAGGCAAGTCGGCCGGCAATATTCATTATGAAGATATCGGCGGTCTCGGCCGCGAACTCAATCAGGTTCGTGAAATGATTGAATATCCGCTCCGTCATCCCGAAGTTTTTGAAAAGCTCGGCATTGAGCCGCCGAAAGGTGTTTTGCTTTACGGTCCGCCGGGAACGGGCAAAACATTGATCGCAAGAGCGGTTGCCAACGAAGTGAACGCTTACTTTGACACGATTTCCGGTCCCGAAATCATTTCCAAATATTACGGTGACAGCGAAGAAAAATTGCGCGAAATTTTCCAAAAAGCCGAGGAAAATGCGCCCGCCATTATCTTTATTGACGAAATTGATTCCATTGCGCCGAAGCGTGAAGAATCAAAGGGCGAAGTCGAGCGCCGCGTTGTCGCGCAGCTTCTCGCTTTAATGGACGGTTTAAAAAGCCGCGGCGGCGTTATCGTGATTGCCGCAACCAACTTGCCTGATTCCATTGATCCCGCGCTTCGCCGCGGCGGCCGTTTTGACCGTGAACTTGAAATCGGCGTTCCCGATAAGGAAGGCCGTATGGAAATCTTCCAGATTCATACAAGAAATGTTCCGCTCGCAAACGATGTTGATATCAGCAAATATGCCGGCATGACACACGGTTTTGTCGGCGCTGACTTAGCACTCGTCGTTAAAGAAGCCGCCATGCACGCGTTGCGCCGTGAATTCCCGGGAATGAATCCCGATGAAGAAATTTCCAAAGAGAAATTGGAAAGCTTAAAAGTGACCGTTGAAGACTTTGACGCCGCTTTAAAGATGGTTCAGCCGAGCGCAATGCGTGAAGTTTTGGTTGAAGTGCCTGATATCGGCTGGGAAAATGTCGGCGGTCTGGATTCCGTTAAGGAAGAGCTTCAGCAGGGCGTGGAATGGCCGATGAAATACGCTTCTGTTTATCAGAAATTTGATACGAAGTCGCCGAAAGGCTTCCTCATGTTCGGCCCGCCCGGAACCGGCAAAACATTGCTGGCAAAAGCGGTGGCTAATGAATCTGAAAGTAATTTCATTTCCGTCAAAGGTCCCGAATTGATGTCCAAATGGGTCGGCGAATCCGAAAAAGGGGTTCGCGAAATTTTCAGAAAAGCGAGATTAGCGTCTCCATCAATCATTTTCTTTGATGAAATCGATTCCATCGTTCCCAAACGCGGCAGCTACGAAGGATCTTCTCATGTGACTGAAAGCGTTGTCAGTCAATTCCTGACAGAACTTGACGGTTTGGAAGAACTCAAAAATGTTGTCATTATCGGCGCCACCAACCGCCCCGATATGATTGATCCGGCTCTGCTTCGCCCCGGCCGTTTGGAAAAGCATATTTATGTGCCGCCGCCGGATGCTGAGGGCAGAAAACAGATTCTTGATGTCTACCTTGACGGCGTTAAGAATTTGCTTGCCGGCGATTTAGATGCCGATACACTTGTTAAAGAAACCGACGGCTTCGTCGGCGCTGACTTAGAAGCGCTGGTCAGAGAAGCGAAGATGGTTGCCATACGCGAGTTCGTATCAGCGATGGCCGGTCACGATGAAGACGATATTGAGCTTGCCGTCAGCAATGTCAGAATTTACCGCAAGCATTTTGACGAAGCGTTAAAACGCGTGAGACCGTCGCTTGATAAAGAAGGTTTACTGAAAGCCGAACGCGATTCCTGGCCGTTCAGATTTAATGAAGACGAAAGACGATTGCTTGAAAAAGCATTTGAAACGCTCATGGCTGCCAAATACCGCGACAGCGATGATGTCAAACCAAATGTCAAAAAGCTTGAAACGATGGTTTTGTCACACAAAAAAGATTTGCCGGGAATTAAAAAACTGACCGGTGAAATCTTTGAAAAAACCGTGGCTGATGACTACGATTACAGAATGTAAGTTTAAATTTTAAATATTTTAATTTTAAATATTTCAAAAGAAAGCTGTTTCAATCAGTTTTCTCTTTTCCTTTTTTCATTTTCCATTTTTCTTTTTTCCTTTTTTCAAATATCTTTTTTTAAAATCAAAACCATTTCGTCATAATTTTTCTCTTTTCATATTGATTGCCGTCGTATTTTTCCGAATAAATAATTTATAGGAAGTCTGCCTTCTCCCTTTGTATGAAATTAATTCAATTGGTTTTGGCAACAATGTGTGTGTTACTTTTAGCATGCGCTTTTTCAGGATGTCTCGGATCTGATGATTCTGCAAATAATACAACTTACACGCCCGTAACAACGGTTACCGTTAACAAAATTGGTCTTACGATCGGCGCAAACGAAATGATTCAAACCATTCTTCCCGAAAACCCGTCAACAGGATACACTTGGGAAGTCATTCCGACGCCCGGTTTAAATGTTGAGGAAACTTATGTGGCGAATGAAAACAGCGACGGCATGGTTGGTGTCGGCGGCTACAAAATTTATAATTGTACCGGTGATGCACGCGGCCCCTATGTTTTCACAGTGGTTTACAAACGTGCAAACGAAGAACCGCTTTACACATATACGCAAAGATGGGATTACGCTTCTCCGATTGCAAATCCCGGAACAGAACCGAGATTACAGTTGACATATGAAGGTCAGCCAACCACCAAGGTCGGCGAAGTGGTCGAAATCAAAACACGCGGCAACCCGACAACAGGTTACAGCTGGTCTGCTATGAATTCCGGCGATGATAATATCAAAGTATTGGATTCCAAATACATTGAAGATGAACACGAAGAAGGAATGACCGGTGTCGGCGGTACCTACGTCTGGTATGTTACAGCAGAAAAACCGGGAAGCTTCCAGTTTGACGGCGCTTACAGCAGAAACTTAGAAGACGAACCGGAAATTGTGTTCTACTTTGACTTGGTGTTTGTTGAGTAAGTTCAAATTAAAATTCAACAAACTACTCTATCAATTAATAAGGCGATAATTTTCCTCCGTTTTATGAGGAATATAATCGCTTTTTCCTCTTTTTTAAAATTATTTTTTGCTTAATTGATATTAAATACCTTTTAATTAAGCCCTTTATTAATGCCCTTTATTAATGCCTTTTAATTAATGCCCTTTATTAATGCCTTTTAATTAATACTCTTTAATTAATGTCCTTTTATTAATTAAATAATTTAAACTAAATATTAAATACGATTGTCGCCTTTTATAATTGATTCATATGAAATCGATACAAGTGGTTATGGCAATCGCGTGTGTTTTACTCTTAGCATGCGCTTTTTCAGGATGTCTCGGGTCAGATGACCCCGCAAATAATACGACTTATACGCCGGCAACAACAGTGACCGTTACAAAAGATGGTCTCGCAATCGGCGCGAATGAAGTTATTCAGATTACCCTTCCGGAAAACCCGACAACAGGTTATACTTGGTTTGTTCCTGCAGTTGACGGTTTGATTATCAGCGAAAACTATGTTTCTGATGCAAATCCCGATAACATGGCAGGCGTCGGCGGTACAAAGATTCTTAATATAACGGCCGAAAAAGAAGGCTCTTACGAGTTCAAAGCACTTTACAAACGTGCCAACGATAACGACAACGCATCTCTTTACACATTTGTTCAAAAATTGGATTACGCCGTTCCGATTAACACCGTAAGCGATTCTCCGAATCTGGCTTTGGAATTTGAAGGCACACCGACACCCAAAGTCGGCGAAGTCGTTGAAATCAGAACCCGCGGAAACCCGACAACAGGTTACGAATGGACAGCGCTCATGTCAGAAAACGGAATGCTGAAACTTCTCGATTCAAAATATGTTGAAGACGAACACGAAGAAGAAATGACCGGCGTCGGCGGCACATACATTTGGTATGTCACATCCGATGTCGCCGGAACATACACGTTTGACGCATCCTACGGCAGATCTTGGGAAGATGATGTCATTAGCAAGTTTTACTTTAATTTGACATTCGTTGAATAAATTATTTCAGCGGCAAGCGCCTTCGCGCGCGAGCTGCCCCATTTTTTTTATTTTTTAAAACCGAATTTTGAGTTTTCATTTCTTTTTTATTACATTTACCTGCCAATGAAAAACGAATTCCTGCTTGGGTCAGGTTTTAGTTTGCAGTGGGAGGGTGGTGCCGATTTCCACTTGGAGTCAGGTTTTAGTTTTGCAGTGGGAGGGTGATGCCGATTTCCACTTGGAGTCAGGGTTTAGTTTTGCAGTGGGAGGGAGGTGCCGATTTCCACTTGGAGTCAGGGTTTAGTTTTGCAGTGGGAGTCTGTTCGCATTTAAAATCGCTGACGCGATTTTAGCGGCTGCCGCCGCTGTAATTTACCTTACTGCCGGCAAAAACAAAATCGCTGCGCGCGCGAGCCGCACCAATTTTTTAAAAAGCTGTAAAAATTCTGGCACAATTTATCTTTAAAATCTTTTTTGAAATAGCGCGGCGTTTTTCAGAACAGTCTCCACTTTCTTTAAAAACCAAAATTTATATATTGTGAACCCATGAAGTAAATGGGTTATCACTTAGAATTCGAATTTTGGTTTCTGACAGCATTGTTTAATACTTATTTCATTGAAAATTAATTTTATTAATCTTATTAATTATTTCAATGCGTATTGCTGATACTTATTTCAACCTTAGAAACACGGTGTGATTACATTGGATCCATTTTATTTTATTGCGCTAATCGTTATATTGCCCTTTGTCATGACGCTCGCCGTGCCGCTCGCCTACAAATTTATGAAAGAGAAAGTCGGCTGGTTCGCAGCCGCAATTGCCGCCGCTTGCTTTCTTTTGATTGCTTCAATGATCCCGTCCGCTGTGGACGGCATAAATTTAGGAGGCAGTGTGTCATGGATTCCGAGTCTCTCGGTCAATTTGGCATTTTACGCCGACGGCCTTGCCGTCCTGCTCGGGCTTATCGTTTCTTTCATCGGTATTTTGATCTTATCCTATTCCAACAAATACCTCTCAAAAGATGAAGATCTGGTTCGCTACTATCAATATCTCCTCATTTTCATGGGCTCCATGTTCGGTGTCGCATTTTCTGACAACCTGATTCAGCTCTTCATCTTTTGGGAACTGACAAGCATCAGTTCGTTCATGCTCATCGGCTATTACAGAAAAACAAAAGAATCCATTTATGGCGCGACAAAAGCGCTTTTAATCACAGGCGGCGCCGGGCTTTTCATGTTCGTCGGCTTCATGTGTCTTTATTCAATTACCGGCACATACGGCATTTCCGAAATGCTGACAAATCCTGAAATGCTGGCCGCAATCAAAAACAGCCCGCTTTTTACAGTAACGCTCATTCTGATTTTAATCGGCGCGATGGCCAAATCGGCTCAAGGTCCGTTCTTTATTTGGCTGCCCAACGCCATGGAAGCACCCACGCCCGTCAGCGCATTTCTGCACTCGGCAACAATGGTGAAAGCCGGTGTCTTTTTAGTTGCCCGTCTCCATCCGATGTTTTCAGGAACAATCGACTGGTTCGTTCTCGTTGCCGGACTCGGTCTTATCACAATGATCGGCGCCGGATTTTTAGCGCTCAAACAAACCGATCTCAAAGCGATTCTGGCTTTTTCAACAATCAGTCAGCTGGCTTATCTCATGACGATGTTCGGCTTCACAACATTCAATGACCCCGCAATCGGTGTTTCAGCCGCCGTTTTCCACCTGCTCAACCACGCCACATTCAAAGCGTGTTTGTTCCTGCTGGTCGGTATAATCGCGCACGAGCTGCACACCCGAGACATTCGTAAAATGGGCGGTCTCCGCAAAGAGATGCCGATTACATTCGTTCTCATGATTATTGCCGCGGCAGCCATGGCCGGCATCCCGCCGCTTAATGGTTATTTGAGCAAAGAATTGTTCTACGAATCTTCCGTTCACATGGCAGAAGCACTTGGCGGCGGAATCGCATACCTCATTCCGATTTTAGCCGTGATCGGCGGTGTTTTGACTTTCGCTTATTCCTTCAGATTAATTCTTAAAATCTTCACCGGAAAAAGAACGGAAGACCCCGACGTCCCGAAACACGTTCATGATCCGTCATGGGTAATGCTTGCACCGCCCGCGATTTTGGCCGTTTTGATCGTTGTCATCGGTCTGGTTCCGACACCGTTTATTGATTATCTGGTTCAGCCTGCCATCAATGCCATCGCGCCAGGTGCCGAACATTTGCACGTCGCGCTCTGGCACGGCTTCACACCTGCGTTCATTATGACACTTATCACATTCGCGCTCGGTATTCTGCTCTACACGCAGTATGACAAAATCGCAGCTTGGCAGAACCGTTTCAATGAAAAGCATCCGAAAATCAGTTTGAATTACATTTACAATGCGATGGTCGACAACGCATTCAAGTTCGGCTCCACGTTCGGTAAAATGCTTCAAAAGGGAAATCCGCGCCGCTACGTTATGATAATGCTGGCGTTCATCGTCTTCATGGTTGCCATTCCGTTCGGATTCGCGCTCGCGACAGGACAGCCGATTTTTTCCAAAAATCTAATCTTTAAAATCGCCGCCTCAGAAATGATTTTGTTCATTCTGATTTTGCTGGCAGCGTGGGGCGCTTCCGTCATGCCGAGATATGTGCCGATGATTTTAGCATCGTCCGCGCTCGGTTTCTTTGTGTCTTTGCTTTACGCTTACCTCAAAGCGCCCGACCTGGCAATGACGCAGCTTTGTGTTGAAACGCTTTCAACAATCATGTTCCTGCTCGTCATTATGAAACTCCGCAACAAAGAAGCGGTTCGGCCCGAAACAACCAAAATCCGTCTCAGAAACGCTATTATTGCGCTATTCTGCGCCGGCGCTCTGTTTGTTATGCTGATGGGTGCCGATTTAGTGGCGCCGTTTGAATCTTTCTCTCATTATTTCATGGACAAAGGTATCGAATTAACAGGCGGCAGAAACATTGTCAACGTGATTGTGGTCGATTTCAGAGGATATGATACGCTTGGGGAAATTTCCGTTTTAGCTATCGCAGCGCTTGCCGTTTACAATTTAATCAGCAGCCGCGATCCGAAAAAGGGAAAGAAGGCTGAAACGGACACCGGAACGGCCGCTGCCGGAAACTTTGTTCCGAGCTGTCCGATTCCGGGCGCGCCTGTCGGCGGCAATCCGGTTTTGGGTCATGTTCCCTGTGAAGAAGTGACAGCCGTTTCGGCAAATGAAAACGACGGGACCGCCGTTGTTATTGTCGATGAAAAATCCGTCAATACGCATTTGGAAGACGGTCTTTCCAATATTATTCGGGATGAAAAAGCCGGGGAGGAGAAAAAATGAGCACGATTATCGCAAAAACAATTTCAAGAGGCGTTCTTATTATCTGTATGCTCTTCTCGATTTACCTGCTTTTAAACGGCGGTAATTATCCGGGAGGCGGCTTCGTCGGAGGTGTTTTGTTCGTCTGCGCCATCGCGCTGGTGTACGTCACGTATGGAATGAAATACATTAATAACCGGCTGAAACCGGATTGGCTGGCATGGGTCGCGTATGGTCTTCTGTTCGCATCCATTACGGCAATCGCCCCGTTGGTTGTCAATCACAATTATTTCAGAAGCGCTTTTGACTTCTTCCATTTGGAAATTTTAGGAATTTCCATCGGACACATTGAACTTCTCTCGTCCATGTTCTTCGATGTCGGCGTTTACTTTACCGTTATCGGCGCTTTGCTTTTCATTTTAACAAGCATCGCATCCGACCGCGTGAGAGAACCCGATGAACCGACAGCGGACCGCGCTGATTTGCTCGGTGAAGCGGAAGAATTCAGCTTAAAACCCAAAGCACCTTCTAAAACAGAGGCAGCAAACGTGACGACAAGCACGGCGGCAAACACGACCGTGAATATGACCGCAAACACGGCTGCAAACGTAACAGCAAAAACGGAGGAATCCAAATGACGGAAGTATTTACAGCGCTGACGATTTCATTGGTTTTCGGTATCGGCGTTTATATGATTCTTCGCCGCGATATTATGAAAATCGCTGTCGGTTTCAGTTTAATCAGTCACTCGATTAACTTAACGATCGTGACTTCGGGTATCTTTACAGGAACGCTTGTTCCGATTCTGACGGAAACGATTAACGAACACGCCGGTTTCATTTTTACCGATGATTTCGCAAACGGTATCTTGGGACCGATTGTTACCGGCTTTACGGAAAACAATTCTTTTGTTGACCCGCTGACACAGGCGCTCGTTTTGACCGCTATCGTTATCAGTTTCGCGACAACGGCAATTTTGCTGACGCTCGCTTACCGCATCAGCGAAGAATACGGGACAACCGACGTGGATGAACTCAGGAGGCTTCACGGATGATTTCTTTACTTTCATGGATTGAGACATTTATTCTCAGCAATATTACAGTGCTTCCGATTGCAATCGGCTTACTGATGGCGCCTGTTATGCTGTTTTTAAGAAACAAGCCCAAAGCCCAAAAAGTCATGGCTGTTATCGCGTCAACTACTTTACTGGTTATCGCTGCTATTCTGTTTTGGGTCGTTTACAAAAACGGTATTCAGGTGTATGATATCGGAGAATTCGGAAAATACGGAATCGTTTTAGTCGGCGATATGCTGTCGGCTCTGATGGTTCTTCTGACTGCGTTTATCGGTCTGCTCGTTATGATTTATTCCTTTGATTACATTGAAAAGAAATCATTGTCAATGAGCTACTATCCGCTTTACTACTTGATGATGGCCGGTATTTTCGGCATTTTCTTAACGGGCGATTTGTTCAACTTGTTCGTCTTCTTTGAAATTATGTTCTTGTCGTCCACCGGCTTGATTATGGCCAACGAAGCACTCAGCGTTACGGATACGGCGCACAAGCTGGAAGCGACTTACAAATACATGGCACTCGGCATGATCGGCTCATTTATGATGTTGGTTGCAATCGTAACAATTTATGCAACAGTCGGCTCTTTAAATATGGCAGATCTTTCCGCTAAAATCCAAATGATTGCCGAGACAGGATCCATTCCATGGGTGATTATTGCCGCCGCGCTTCTTTTCATTGTCGTTTTCGGCAACAAAGCAGCGCTTGTTCCGCTTCACTTCTGGCTTCCGGATGTTCACCCGACAGCACCGACACCGATTTCGGCGATGCTCAGCGGTATCTTAATCAAGGTCGGCGCTTACTGTATTTTACGTGTTCTGTTCTTGATACTGTACCCGACTCAGGCGTTCTTCCTGCCGATTCTGATGTTTTTCTCGCTGCTGACGATTGCAGTCGGCGCGATATCGGCCATGGGACAAACGGATATCAAACGCGTCCTGGCTTACTCCAGTGTTTCTCAAATCGGCTACGTTCTGCTCGGTTTGTCGCTCGGAACTGTCGGCGCGATTGCTGCTGCCATTATGTATCTGGTTAACCACGCGCTTGCCAAGTCCATGCTTTTCCTGACAGCGGGCGGAATTATTCACGAAACGCATACGCGCGACCTTCGTAAAATGGGCGGATTGATTACGATTCTGCCGCTCTTTTCAATGGCGTTCTTAATCGGCACGATGTCGATTGCCGGATTCCCGCCGATGGGCGGCTTTGTTTCAAAGTTCGCTTTATTCCAATCAGCTGTCAGCGGGGAATTTTGGCTGCCGCTTTTAATCGCTGTTCTGATGGCGGTCATTACCATTTTCTACATGTTCAGAACTTGGATTGCCGTCTTCTGGGGCGAAAACAAAGGAAGCTTAAAAGAAGCGGAAGACGGCGTTACTGATGTTCCGATGCTTGAAGGCGAAAATGCAGCAGCGGAATCGGCAGCTGTTTCGACAGCAGAGTCTGCACAAGCAGAACAAGCACAAGCAGCAATGCAGACAGCGACACACGCAACAGTATCAGCTCCTGTGAAAAAGCACAAGATTTCATTTGAAATCGCTTTCCCGATTGCCGCTTTGTGTGCAGCTGTCATTCTTTTGGGAATTTTCCCTGAACCGCTTTATGAAATATCAAATATAATCGCAACACAAATTCTTGATCCGACGGAATACATTACTGCCGTTTTGGGAGGTGCTCCGAGATGATTCGAATAATGAAATACACAATTTATATGGTGCTCGGCTTTATCTGGATTTTACTCAGCGGCAGCTTTACCATCGGTAATTATCTGCTCGGCGTTCTCTTTTCGGTGCTGATTCTGTATCCGTTTAGAGATATGTTTACGTTTACGGATACGGCCGGAGATGTGATTCGTAAAATTCCGGCAAAAATTAAATACACTTATGTGCTGTTCCGCGAGATTCTCAAGGCGAACTTGTTCATGATGCACAAGATCCTTCAGCCGAAGTTGGATATCCGTCCGGGAATTATCGCTTATCCGTTTACGACATCCCGCAGCATTTCTACAACGATGCTCGCAAACACGATTTCGTTAACGCCGGGAACTTTGATTATGGATGTTCACGTCAAAAACAAGACTCTGAAAGGACCGGGCATTTTCTATGTTCATTCCATTTACGTTGAAAGTCCGAAAGAAGTTCGTGATACGATTCGTGAGGACTTGGAAGAAGTCGTTTTGGAGGCGTTTGAATGATTGAGTTCGGACTTGTGACGAGCATTGCGCTTGTGATTGCAACTCTCGCTTTGTTTTTAGCGGTTTACCGTCTTTTTGTCGGGCCGACTATTATGGACAGAGTCGCATCGCTGGATGCAATCGGCAACACGCTTGTTGTTATCTTTGCCATTTACGCGTTCTCCCAGCAGTCTCAGTTCCTGATTGATATTGCGATTTTGCTGGCGCTCATTTCGTTTATCGGTACGCTTGCGCTTTCCAAATACATTGACAAAGGTGAGGTGCTCTGATGGCTTTGGACTTTTTAGCAGGCATTGACTTTGCGACAATCCGTCTCTATCTCAGCTACGCCTGTCTTTTGTTCGGTGTCTTTGACGTTCTGGTCGGTATGATCGGTTTGATTCGTCTGCCGGATATTTATAACAGATTGCACGCGACGACAAAAATTGCGACAACAGGCGCGTTTTTCGTGCTTCTCAGCATTTTGATTCAGGACGGTTTGACGGCTTTTGGTTTAAAAGCAATCGCGATTGGTATTTTCCTTTTGATGACCGCGCCGGTTGCCGGTCACGTGATGGGCCGCGCTGCTTACAACATCAACATTCCGCCGTGCGACCAGACGCTTTTTGACGCTTACTGCGGCAAGCGTCAGGGTGATTACTGCGACGATTTCGACTTCCACGAAGGTTCTTATGTCTTTTTGGATATCGAACGCAGAGAAAAGGACAACATTCAGTCCGATCATTTCAAGGAGCAGTTGACTTCTCAGTTTTCGGAAGAGTTGTCGGAATTGGTTCATATTGTCAATGACCAGACGCCTGATTTGGTTTCCGAAGACGATGGCGAGGATGATGACGAAGAATTAATTACGGGTTCCGAATCCGTTGAAAAAACGGCGCCTGTTTTTGAGCCGTTTGAAAAGGCTGAACTCGAGCCCGAATCCGAACACATTGAAGAACCGGAAGAAACTCAAACCGATTCAAAGAAAGACGAATAATATCGTTTTTCTTTTCTTTTTTATTACGTTAAAACGAAGTTTCGATTTTTATTAATTTCTTTGAAAATGATGCTGATCGCACGCGGCGGCTGTTCTGCTGAAATGGTACTGTTCTGTAACTGTATTACAGCGGCGGCAGCCGCTAAAATCGCGCAGCGATTTTAAATGCAAACCTCCCTCCCACTGCAAAACTAAAACCTGACTCCAATTGGTAACAAACACCGCCTCCTGCTGCTAATTAGTTTTGCGTTCGGCAGGTGCATATAATAAAAAATGAATGAAAAACCAAGTGCATTTTTATTGTTTTACAGAAAAATGGTGCAGATCGTGAGTTTTTCAATTTCATTTGAGTTATTTTATTTTTTCATCTCTTTTTCGTAAAAAAACGAAATGTTATTATACAGGTTATTACTTTTATGAAATATCGTAACACAAAAAGCTTTGTTTTTTGAATACGATCCTCTTGTAATCCTCCTTCAATCATAAAAACACTCTCTTTGAAAGCAACCTCTTGCTTTCTTTTTTTATTTTTGTAGTGATAATTATATTATCTTTTTAGATGATGTTCTTTATCTTTTCAACGAAATGTTTTAAATATGTTTAATTTGATTATACGTTTTAACATGTTTTTTAAAAGGCGTGTTAATAGTTCTAATTGTATGCCCGTCTTTGAGTTTTGGAATATCTGAAAGGGCATTTATGGAGAATCAATAATGTTTAAAAAAATGACAGTGATTGGGTTAATTTCACTTTTGGTTTTATTATTCGCGGCAGCTCCTGCTTCCGCACACAATGCAGCTTTAATTGTCGGCAACAACATTACCGACGCGATGGAAGCTGACTACAACGATTATATCATCAAGCAAGGAACAACAAAATCCATTCTTATTATTCACGGACATGGATTTGAATATGATTTCGGCAACTTGACAACACCGGTTAACGTGACAGTCGTTGCACCTGACGGCACAAAAACAAATGTTACTTCCAAATCCGCAACAGAGCAGGTTGACAAAATTCTGACCGGCGAAAAAGAATCTTTGACCTACCAGAAAATCAACTACAATTTTACACAAAGCGGTACTTACTTCCTTTACACAACTGTTAAAGGCGAAAGCGCAACCGAAATTCCGAAACTGGCTGTTTTTGTCGGTGACGGAACTTGGAATGACTGGAACAAAAACCTTGGTCTTCCCCTTGAATTTACAATGTTCACACGCATGGGCGGTCTTGCTGAAGGCGAAACAGTTTACGGAAAACTTGTTTACGGAAACGGCAGCAATGCAGAGAATGTTATGTACTATGTCGAACCTGTGAAAACAGCAGCCGAAGCAAAAGAATTGAACGACATGCTCGTTTCAAACTATGCAACCGGCGAAAGCATCTATTTAATCTACTCCAAACGCGCCATGACCGATGAATTCGGAAACTTTGTTTCAGCAATCCCTGAACAGGGCGTTTGGTCTTTCGTCGCTTCTGCTGATGTGAACGGCACACCTTACAAAGCCACATACACTTTCCCGGTTTTGCCGCAATTCTACGGAACCGTCGCTGACGCGCCCGCCGAATCCCCCGACAAAGAAACACCGGGCTTCGGCATCCTTTTGGCACTCATCGCAGTTGCCGGCGCAGTTTTGTTAATTCGCAGAAAATAATTCCGTTGATTTTTTGCGAACTTCTCATATCTTCAAAAAAACGAATCCCTTCCCTTCAGATTGATTCGGGTGAAAATCCGGGTCAATCTTTTTTTTGGCTAACCTAAACGAAAAAGTAAAGCATGTCTGCTCTCAACCGATTTAATTATTTTAAAAAAAGAATGTTTTGAGAGATCTCAAAACACCTCAGGCCGAAGCCTGTTTATAAATTTGAATTCGTTAGAATTATTCGACGACAGTTCCAAATGCGTATTTGGGAAGAACTCTTGTAATTTTAACGGTCACTTCTTCGCCGGAAACTGTGTCGGGGACAAAGATGACGTAGCCTTCGATTCTGGCAATTCCGTCGCCTTTTTGTGCGATGTCTTCGATTTTGACGTCGTATGTCTTGCCTTCGGAAACCGGAGCGGAGACGTTTTCATTACTGTTCTTAAACATTGAATTTTTAAACATTTTAATTACCTTTAATTTTTTTGCCGGCACTTTTTGAGAGTGTCAACTTTTCGATAAAACTAATTTAAAAGAAACTGTTGGTCGTCAAATGCTAAGCAAAAGAAGTACGTAAGAATCCTAATAAATTAATTACCTTAAAGAAGCAGGACATGTTATAAATACGTTCCGAAATTGAATTGTTTCAAAAATACTATCAATCGGCGCAGTTAAAGGGTTTGAAACATTATTTGATACATTTTTTGACACATTTTATGTGTTTTCTAATATTCTCCAATATTTCTCCAATTTGATTCCTATCCGATTTTCGATCTGTTTCTATTTCTTTAAATCGAATGCGAAAACGGCTGCTGCGGCTTTGTGTAAAAAGTCGATTTTTTTCACGACTTTATACACAAGTTAATTACTTTTTACACAAACCTCTTTTCATGTTAAGATTATTTCAAAACATTTATCATGAAGCTTTTTCAAATAAACCACTCAGTACGAAAGAGATTTCTGAAAGAGTTGAAATGGCGTTGGCAGACTGCAAAGAATCATTTAGAAAAAATGCACGAGAAAGGACTGTTAAATTCGGGAATAAAAGGAAACACTGTTTATTGGTAAATAAAAATATGATTTATATAACACTAAATTAGATTGAAGTTTACGAATACTTTTAATTTCATCCGTTAAATATATAATACTAGATTTAAATGTTATAGGCATGTCCGTTGAAATAAAAGATTTTTACCAACCTTATTTAAGAGAGTTTTCATTAAATACAGGACAGAATTTTATTTTATTTCATGGAACGGCTTGTGAAAATACGAAACCGATTATAAAAGGCGGATTTCTTCCATCACAAGACGATGATACTTTATATTTAGGTAATGGAGTTTATTTTTACGATTGCGAATATTTGGCTATAAAATGGAGATGGGGTCGAGAACACCAACCAGAAATTGTAAAAGATGCAATTCGAAAAAAATCAAGAGGACATAATCTAAATAGTAGAGAATTAGATGATTTAATTGAGTGTTTTAATGATAAACATGCAGTCATTATATCAGAATTTGAATCTGTGAATTATCTTGATATGGATAATGTAAAAAACAAAAAAATATTTGAAACAATATATCGGTTATTTTATAGGAGCACAAAAAATGTTGATATAAGCGATACAACAATATACAACATTTTGTTTGAAGAATTAGGTCTTAAAGATATTTATGATATGGTAACATTAACTTTAAATGTATATAGGATAAAAAAAGATAGTATTTTACCACAACATAACATACCAAATAAGATATACTGCATAAAAAATGAAAAATTTATAGTCAATAGATGCAAATGCGAGATTACGAAAGAACATATAGACGACTATTTGAGAATAGTTACAAGAGAAAAATAAATCGGAAGGTGTTTAGGATGACTGACATCATCAAAAAGGTGGAAGAATTTCTTGAAGGAATGAATCCCGAAGAAGTTGAAGCATTGCTAGAGAAATATGGAAACAGCACTGCACCACGTGGCTCAATGTATATGAATCGAGCAGAGTATTTACTATCTGAACTTTACGATGAAAGAGAAACGATAGTAGGTAAGTATTATTTCACAATATCATCGAAAGCCTATGTTGAAAAAGACCAAAATGAACTTAACTTAT
The DNA here is from genome assembly GCA_030266245.1 of Methanimicrococcus sp. OttesenSCG-928-J09. Classification (GTDB taxonomy): domain Archaea; phylum Halobacteriota; class Methanosarcinia; order Methanosarcinales; family Methanosarcinaceae; genus Methanimicrococcus. The sequence continues at coordinate 50,438 of JAJDHP010000002.1, read as the reverse complement.
CCTTTAAGATAAAAGATACTTACACAAAGGTTAGTGATTTTCATTATAATATGGCAGTTGAAAATAACATTAATGGAATGGTATCATGAATTCCAAAAATATTGTTTCAACTTCACTGCTTTTTCGCTCACATGGAGTGAAAAAAATAGAGTTTGAGGTAATACCCCCTCAAACTTTTGAAGATGAAAAAGATGCAGAAATAGCATTAGATGTAAATTTCTCAAAAGGAATTAGAACATTAACTGAAAATGATTTTTTGGCAAGTTTAGCCGTTCAAATTAAAGGAATTAATCATAAAGAGCAGGTAGCTCTTAATTTAAATGTGTGTATTGATGGCTATTTCACCGCCGAATCAACAAAAGATTTAGAAATGTACACAAATGTTAATGCAATTACAATTTTGTTCCCGTATTTACGAACGGTGGTATCATCAATTACCTCTATAAGTAATTATGGAGAAATTATTTTACCCGCCATGAATATAATTAATTGGTTTGAAAAAGAGAAAGAAAATTCAATAAATATGGATTCTGATGAATAAATTTTATTTATATAAACAATCCATATCTATTATTCAATCTTTTTTTATTTTTGTTTCTGTTATTTTACTTTTAATTGACTTTATACACAAACTTCCGACTTTTTACACAACTTAGACTTTATACACAAAGCCGGCTGCTGCGAAACTTTTATATAAGGTCAGACGGATTTAGAGTATTCATTTTTAGACGGTGTCTTTAATTGTGATTGCCGCTCTCGAAATGAGTTTAATTCCATTTGACAGCGTGGGCCCGTGGCTTAGTCAGGCAGAGCGGCGGACTCTTAATCCGTAGGTCGGGGGTTCAAATCCCTTCGGGCCCGCTTCAAACTTTTTTATAAATTTGATTTCGCTTACCGTAAGGTCTTTTTCAAATCAAAAGTTTTTCAAAAAAATATAAATTACGAAAAACAGGACGCTGCAAAAAGAATTGCCAAAACAACGGCAAAACAAATGCAGACATTAAGCAAAATATTCAAAACAGCGGCACTGTATTTCTTTTCTGAAATCAGCGAGAAGTTATCATATAAATAAGCTGAAAATGTTGTAAACGCACCTAAGAGACCTGTATTGAAGAAGAATGCAATTCCTTCAGCATTGTTTCCAAAGATTTCCGGCAGCATTGCCAAGCTGTTTGTCAGCAGCAGCGTCACAATTGTGAGAAGTGCGGTACCGATCACATTTACAAAAAGAACACCTGCCGGGAATACTGTGTATTTTTTGAAGAATTCAACTGATATGAATCTTAAAACAGCGCCGATTGCTCCGCCGATTCCGGCAAGAAGAAGGCTGATCAAAAAAACAGCGGCCGTCATTTTCGATCTTCTCCTTGTTTTTTGGTTTTGATTTCAATAAAAAACTCGGCCGCTTTTTTTCCGAGAAATACAGCTGCAATTCCGATAATCGTTAAAATCAGCGCGAACGCGAAAAACAAAGCAACAAATTCGACATTCATTTCAAGCGAAATAAAAGAAATCAAATCTTCGGCAGGAGCCGCTGTTAAAAACGGCAGCAAAATGAAGAACGAAAACGTCGTAAACGCGCCAAAAAATCCGGTTCCGAAAAATAATCTGAAATTAATTTTGTTTTTATTTTGATTTCTGCTTTTATTTTTGTTCAGATTTCCGTTTCTATTTTTTTGATTTTCAGTGTCGGTTTGCGGTAAAAACATAATTAATCCGATTAAAAAACTGCCGAGAATGTTTACAAGAATCAAACTGATCCAATCACTGAACGCGAAAAACAAGGCTGCTCTTGTCAAAGCGCCGAAAAAACCGCCCAAAGCGACTGAAATAAATGAAGTTTTGAATAAACTGTCAGATGTCTGAATAAGAGAAGGCTGCTGTTGTGTTTGAATATCTGCTGCTTTCCCCGTCATTTATTTTCATCCTTTGCTTCGATATTAATTATTCGTTCATTTCCCACAAACTTTTTTTCATATCAATGTTTCCTGCTGCCGTAAACACGACGCCCTCCTTTTTAAGAATTGCTCTTTGAGCGTCTTCGCCGCCGAATACATATTCGGGTGATAGTTTGCCGGTGCTGTTGACAACTCTGTGAGCCGGAAGTCCCGGAGGCGCCATCCGCATTGCGTAGCCGACACGCCTTGCTGTCAAATTGCCGACCATCATCGAAATCCTGCCATATGTTATGACTTTTCCGGGCGGAATGTTTGCAACAATCGTGTAGACATCTTGGAATTTATCAAAATCGGATGGTTTCTTTTCAGTCATATTTTGTATTTTCCAAAGACATGAGTCAGGATAGAAATTAAAGATATAATTCAAGTGAAATAAAAGAAAAAAGGACGGCTTGATTGTTTCAGCCGCCTGATCAAAACATTTTCGTCATTTCAGAGTTTTTCGGTGGACGGAACGGTTGTTAATTTTGAAAATTTAACGCCGTTAAGTGAAATGATTTTTTCGGCAAGCGCCTTGATATCGCGTCCGTCGCCGTCTAAAACGACAACTTCCAAACAGTTGTCATGATCCAAATGAATGTGAATAGACGTTTTGATGATGTCGGAATGTTCGTGCTGAATTTCGGCCATCATGTTGGAAAGACCGCGTTTGGTGTGATCGTAAACCAATGAAATCGTTCCGATACGGCGTCCTTTGATGTCGTTCATCCATTCGTAATGGTTGATATAACTGCGGATTGCGTCACGGATGCCTTCGGAGCGTGAAGAATATCCTCTTTCTTCGATGATATTGTCAAATTTTGTCAAAAGATTATCGGGCAGTGAGACACCGATTCTCATCAGCTCTTTTTCCGAAACTTTTTTGTCGTCAATCATAATATTTTCACCACACAAGTTAATACAGGTTATTACGGAATCGGCATATTTATGAATTATTATATTACTTTCAAAATTATGTTATAATTCGTAAAAAGTGCTTACTTTATCGCCCGTAATAATTTCCCGAAACCGTTTCAAAAACGAGTCGGTTTTTATGGATATGATAAAATCATATTTTCATTGAACATATTTAACACTATTTATTCGATTGAAATGTTTAATTTATCGTCATGGTAATATTTCAAAACATTTTTTTATTTGCAACTTTTTTCGATTTCATTTCAGGAAAAATCAGGGGTATGTTTTCATCAATTTTGAAAGGTTTGTGCGGCTCGCGCGTGCGCGTGTGGCGGCAATACAGGCAAGTGTAAGCAGTTTGCTGATTATTTTAGTAGTATAGGCGGCGGAGCCGCTAAAAATCGCGTAAGCGATTTTTCAATAAACACCTCCCTCCCACTGCAAAACTGGAATCTGACTCCAAAACGGAAACTGAAACTTCCCTCCCACTGCAAAACTGAAACCTGACTCCAACCGGTAACAGTAACCTGATAAAACGGCTGTGGCCGGCGCTGGTCTATGGAGGCGCAGCCGTAAATATTGAAAGTAAATTTTGCACAAAAAATTAATGGTATCAGCTCTTTTATTTCATTACATAAAATTGTTGATTTATTTTACAGGAGATTAAAAATGCCGTCATCCTCTCTTCAAGCCGGTGCTTACGCGCCGGATTTTTGTTTGCCGAATCAAAATTCTGAATCTGTTTGTCTGAAAAATTTCAAAGGACAATACGTCGTTCTCTATTTTTATCCAAAAGATGGAACCGCCGGCTGTAAACAAGAGGCGGTTGACTTTACTGCCGCCAAAGAAGAATTTGAAAAAAACGGCGCCGTGATTTTTGGCGTCAGTAAAGACAGCGTTTCTTCTCATCAAAAATTCATTGAAAAGGCGGCGCTTTCAATCACGCTTTTGGCTGATCCTGAACTTGAAGTTATCAAAAAATACGATGTCTGGCAATTGAAAAAGTTCATGGGCAAAGAAAATATGGGAACAGTCCGAACAACATTTTTAATCGATCCTGAAGGAAAGATTGTAAAAGTTTGGAATAATGTTCGTGTCAAAGGTCATGTTGATGCAGTTTTGGAAGAGTTGAAAGCTCAAAAGTAATGAAATATAAATGTTTTTTACTTTTTTTATATGACGGTTTTTGAGTTTCATTGAATAATGGGTACGAATCTCCAATTACTCATTTCCTCGCTGCGCTCGAGAAAATCGTAATTGGAGGTGGTTGTTTGAACTTCCTATTTTAGAAAAAACAAACATCCATTTTTCTTTTTTTTCAAAGTTAAATTCCATTATTTTTTGGAAATTAACAAAATCGTACTTTAATATGAATCGAAACCAAAAAAACAGAATGAATCGAAACCAAAAAAACAGAATGAATTGATAACAATCAAATCGAAAAATAAAGAATCAAACAAAAAAAGAAAAAAATCATGACTCAAAGAGCCATGAACAAAATTATTTGCGGTGTAAGACGTGATATGTGATGAATGCCATCAAAGCGGCAATAACGCCGTAAGCGACATATTTTTCATCTTTTGTTAATTTGGATTTTGTTTTGTCCTTGGACTTTTTCTTACCCTTCTTGCCGTTTTTCTTTTCTTCCTTTCCGGCTCTGTAAGCTTTAAGAAGATCGGCGTAATGGGCTTCTTTTTCCTTTAAGACTTTCTTCCCGCTGCTGATTTTTTCACCAAGAATCTCATTGATTTCATCGAGATCAATGTCAATATCAATTTCTTCCCATTCTTCCTCGGCATTTACCGGAATAGAGCGGGTTGTTTTTGATTTTGAAGCAGACGAAGATTTAGACGCTGCAGTTTTTGGTGCTGCTGTTTTGGAAGCTGTTGACTTCGGAGCTGCAGTTGTTTTTGAAGCAGGCGCAGATTTTGCTGCCGGTGCTTTCTTAGCGGCAGTCGTCTTGGTTGCTGTTGTTTTTGAAGCGGTTGTCGGCTTCTTTGCAGCTGCTGTTTTAGTTGCCGTTGCTGTTTTAGAAGCAGGTGCTTTCGTTGCTGCGGCTGTTTTAGTTGCTGTCGGTTTTGCGGCTGCAGTTGCTCTTGCCGGTGCCGGTTTCTTGGCAGCCGTTGTCTTTGCAGCGGGTGTTTTCGCGGCAGTTGCTGCCGGTTTTTTCGCTGCTGTTGTTGTACGAGCCGCAGTTGTTCGTGTTGTTGTTTTTGCAGCTGCCGTTGATTTTGCAGCCGGGGTCTTTGCTGCTGCCGGCTTTGCCGCTGGTGTTTTTGGTGCCGGTCTTGCAGCAGGTTTTGCTGTTGCAGCGGGCGTTTTCACGGCCGTTTCTGTCTTAGTTTCTGACGGAATCACCGGTTTCGATGTTGATTTTGATGCGTCGCGAACGGTATCTGTTTTTGCCGTCTCAGGGAGTGTATCAGCCATAATTTTACCTTCTTTTCATGAATTGAATTTATTTTTTAGTTTTTTTAAATTATATAACCCCATAATTTAATATTGATTATTTTTATATAAGCATTCTTAACCCGTCTTCAAAACTCAGGTTTCGTCAAATTGAATTAAAAACAAAAATTATTTTTTCAAAATTTAATTTGACATAATGATAATAGTTTTTCAAAAAGAAAAAGGTTTGTTTAAAAATCGCTTCGCAATTTTTGACGGCTGCGCCGCCGGAGGCAGGCGCCGGACGCAATCGTTTGGAATCAGGTTTTAGTTTGCCGCTTGGAGTCAGATTACCGTTACCATTTGGAATCCGGTTTTAGTTTGCAGTGGGAGGGAGGTGTTTACTGAAAAATCGCTGACGCGATTTTTAGCGGCTCCGCCGCTGTAATTACAATCCGCCAATCTATCTGAACAGCACCGCCGCACGCGCGAGCTACACAAATTTTTAAAAATAATTCAAAAATTCACTCAGCATTTTTAGAGAAAAAAAATCAAAAAATAATCCTGCGTTTTTGAAAAAAATGAAAAAAGAAAAGAAACAATCGTTTTTCCGTTTTTGATTTTTAAAAATCAAATCAATTTTCCAATCGGCAGATTTTCTTCATTTGAAAGTTCAATACCCAATTCCTTGGCATTTTCTTCCAGCATAATATCCACCATCGCAGCGGATGACGCCACGTATTTTGCGTTCTCGATCGGACCGTAAAGCAAGAAATTTGCGCCCATCGCCTGCGCGACCAAATTCGTTCCGATATCTGCCGGCAAATAATATTCCTTCGGGTTTTCCTGCGTCTTCTTAAATTCGCGCATCCAGTCCCAGGCAGAAGCTGTGTTGTGGAAACCGCCGCCGACGGGATAGCCGAGATGACCTTTAATCGCCGTAATGCCGCGCATAGAAGCGCCCGCACCTGATCCAAGCGGAACGGCAGCCACATCAATCAGCGGCTTTTCAATACCGCACAGTTTTGAAATTTCCAAAAGACCGCCGGAAAGACCGGTTCCGCCTTTTTCTAAAATTTCAATTTTGCCCAAAACCGTCGGATTCACCGCGTTAAAAGCAAGAACAATAGACGCGTTAATTTTGCTTTCCGTCAGCGCTTTAATTTCATTTTCCTCAATACTTGCATTCACGGAATTGTAAATTGCGCGTTCTTCAACGCCGATTTCTGTCGCGTAAGTCGCGGCGAACGCACGCACTTCACTGTCAGAAGAATCCATTAAAAACGGTGTTTTGTCATCGATTTCAACAAACCAGTCGATATAACTTTTAATCGCTTCAGGCGTTTCGCCGACCAACTGATTCGCGCAGGCAACACCCGTTTGATCACAAATGTCGAGCTGATCGTTCCATAATTTTTCAGCCGCTGCCTTGTCAAAAATACCCTTGTCAGCGTCCGTCACAATTTTATGACGATTGTAAAACATCGTTCCGATAATGACCGTCGGAACTTCTCCCGGCTGACCACCGAAACGAACACCGCCGATCTCGTAAATTTCCTGTTTCTTTTCAAATTTAAACATAAATAAAACTCCAAACCTTTATGAAATAATGATAATCTGATTAATAATAATTTGAATAATTTATTATGAAAGGATTGTTAAAATGAAATACAGCGACGCTAAAATGAGAGCCGCAAGAACACCGTAAAGAATGCCGACATCCCTGCCAATTTTTCGTCCCGTCCGCTGTGCAACTTCAGCCCGAACGAACTCAATCTTTTCATCCATCCGATCCAATCGCTGTGTGATTTCTTCATATTCCAAAATCGTTTCATCGTCACCGTTGTTGTTTTGGAACTCAATTTTTATTTCTTCCTGCATGAAAATCCCCGCTTTTCCTTTTTCTATCCTTATTTTCCTTGCCGTCTTTTTCTTTCTTCCGAATTTTTTCTTTCTTTTGAATTTATCCCTTACTTTTCCTTAAAAAACACTGATCAGTCCCCACACAATCAGCGGAATAATCAAAACGAAAACAACCGCCGTTAAAAATCCTGCAATAAATCCGACACGGCGTGTTTCCATAAGCCCCGAATCCGGTTTTTGAGAACGCGAAATCAACTGAGCGCGATAGCTGATGCTTTCAACCAACTCATCCAACTGAGTCATTCTGTTTTGAACATCTGATTTTTTACTCACGCCGTCGCCTCCTGTTAATTTCATCCGTTTTCTGTAGTTATGTTAATCAATTTCGATTACATCAATCTTATAATTAAGCTGAACAATGCCGCCGCCAAAATCATTAAAGCAAATCCGATAACGAATCCTTCAACTTTTCCGGCTTGGAAACCCGCTTGGAATTTATGATAATCGCCGATTCCGGCCATCTTCTGATCCACAGCTTTCAAGCGCGTAATCATCGTTAAAGAAGAAATTTCAGCTGCCGAAGCACCGCCGGAAACAGCATTGCCTGATCCCGAACTGAATTCAGATTCATCAAAATCATCCTCTTTGTTTCCCTGTGCGCTACTGTCCTTAACATCCTGCAGAAGCGGCGCTGCCGGAAACGCACCCGGATCATTGGCTGTACATTCTTTAATCTTTTCAGAAATCCGGCCGATGTCTTCGTCATTAATCATGTCGATACATTCAACCTGTTCCATGAAGCGTTTCACAGCTTCTTCCGATAAGTTTTCAATGTACGGAATCGCGCCTTTTGCGCCGACAATTCTGTTCTTTGAAATACCATTTTGATGAAGCATTAAAATCGCTTCGCCGGTAATGTGTCCTTTCACTTCGGCACCGGCAACAATCAAAAAGCGGATGTTGGGGTTTGCGATAATGTGCGACACTAATTTTTCAATACCGAGATTTTCCGTCTTACAAGATCCTGAAATCGCAGCGCCCGCCTGAATTAATGCTTCGTCATCCAAGTGTGAACCGCAAGTAACAACCGCAACACAGGCGCTTGAATTGCCTGTTTTATATTCGCCTTTTAACATCGGCCAGCCTGCCGCTGCCGGTACAGAAGCAGATGCTGCTGTGTTTTTGCTGCCGTTTCCATCTTCCGTCATATCAGATTCCTCCGTAAAGAACGCCCAGCAATAGCAAAAAAATACCTGAAATAATCAATCCCGCGATTAAGCCGTAAAAGAAATTCGTTACAGTCCCGGCACCGATTGCCGCATTTTCGCGGCCGCGCCAAGAATTGTGAAGCGGTTTATCGGCGGTGAGCGAATCCATTAAACCGTCAACGGCACGCTCGGTTTCGTCCAATTTTTTAATCAGCGCAATCATAGAGCGGTTCGGAGCAATATTTTTTTCTTTAGAAATCACCGATGTCAACGGATCCATCACCAATTCCGTTTCCGGTGCAACTCGTATCTTCAATTCAAATCCTCCTCGCTTGGAAGTAAGCCTGTTTCCGTAATTTTCCAGGCGTCTCTTTTCACATAAGTCCAAAATTTATAGTATGAAATAAGAATGAAAACAATTGACATAAAGATTGTGACAACGGGACCAATCATGTCGGCCATATTCTGAAAAGACATTTCCAGTCCGGTTTCTTTTCTTAAAAATAAAGCTGTCACAGAAAAAATAAGCAAAAGCAAAGATGCATCCAAAATTGTCAGCATTCGAGTCCGGTCTTCCTTTTCGTCGGGTCCCAAATTCGCGTTGTAAGCATGGAAAACAGCAACAGCAATTCCGATGAAACAAAGCGCAATCGTTCCTCTCATCAAAAATCCCCAAGTCACAAAAAGATTGCTTACCGTTCCCGTAACGACAACGAATGACGCGATCATTGCAAGCGTGCATCCTGCCGTAATTTCTGCCAGCCGGTTTTCCATTCCCGGAATGTTCATCCCGAGCGGTTTGTTAATCAGTTTTCCGCTGATCCAACCGATAATTAATGCAAGCGCTGCGCCGATAATCGGACTCCAAATCATATTCAAAGATACGACAAAGAGAGAAATGACGCAGGCGATTCCGATTCCAAACATTCCCACAGAAGGGACGCCTGTTCCAAGGCCGTATTTCGATATTTTGCGAACCGCGCCGGCAGCCCAAACGATTGCCGCAATCATTCCGATACCTACTGTAAATGTAAACGGGGCAATCGGCAAAGTTGTCCATGCTGCGGGGCGAATCGATATCAAAAGCGCGATATATATCCCGGCAAGACTTACAAATAATCCGCAGAGTGCAGTTTTTTCTAACAGGAAAAACTTTTTATCTTCGCTTCCTGCTGCTTTGCCGGATTTATTCTGTTTATCCTGTACATCTGATTTGTTCAAATTCGCTGCCGCGCTCATGCAAATTCCTCCATTAAGCCGAAGCCTGCAAACTGAATCATAATGAAAAGGCACAGAATGCCGCAAATAAATGTAATAATTGCTGATACGATGGCGGCTTTGGGAAGTTTTTTGAATTTCGGGTCATAAAATCCTTCAATGGTTCCGCCGATGTTGTAAGAAGCGATAACGGAATTGATGAAGAAAAGCGCGATTGAAAGAATAACCGCATCAGGCATCGTCAGTGCAGTTGCGGCTGTCGGAAGTCCTGTGGCTTTAAGCAAAGCGACAAAAATCAATGAACCGCCGATACCGCCAACGATTCCGCCGGCAATGCCGCTGAAAAATGCTGCGGTCGGGATGCCGTGTCCTTCTGTTCCTTTGGACACATAAATATCTTGGCGGTCTTTTGTAATCGGATCACGAACCGCTTTTCCTGAGGCCGGCGTGATTCCGATTCCGTAAATGTAGCCGATATTTGATACGAGCATAACGATTGCAATCATAATGGCTGATCCGATACCGCCGAGCAGAATGCAGAGAAGCGGATTTTCTGACAGCAGGTAAATGGAAACAGCAACCAATAAGCCGGTCAGCCCGGCACCGGCAGCTAACTGTGTTGTTCCTGTTCCGACTCCGGTTGCCTGTGCCATTGCGGCCGGCGCGCCGCCGACGGGAATTAAGTGAACGCTGATTGTAATAAGAACACCGCCGAGCGTAATTAAAAGGAGTAAAAGTAATTGATAAAGCGGATTTTCCGGGAGGAGAACGGCAGGACCGGACAGTAAAATTAAATTCACGGATTCAATAATTTGTTCCATTATTCCACAATCTCCGTCTTTTCTTCTTCGCGGTACGGGCCGAAATTGCGGCGGGCGGATGTTTCAAGTTTTCTGTTAATAAAAATGGTCGCTGCGATAAATAATATTCCTGCAATAAATCCGAGCCAGCCGACCGCATTGCCCCATTCGGGATTGAATAAAACTGTAATCCAGGATGTCATGAATAAAACGCCGGCGAATGCAAGTCCCGTTGTCGGTCCGCCGAATTTGGATGAAAACCACGAGTTGTCAATTCCCGAGCGGATTCCCGATTCGGCTTTTCTGACGATGTTTCCGGAATACGCGGCGTTGATTCCGGATCCGAATTCCAAGTTCTGATACAGGCGCTCGGCACCGTATTGGATGTCGCCGACAGAGGAGCCGATTGAGCCGACTGTAATTCCGAGAATAAACGCTAAAAGCGGAATCGGCAGTAATATTTCTAAAAAGCTTGTCATTAAAGTGCAGATTATCAAAACGCAAGCGGTTGTCATAAACGCGTAAGCGGCAATCACGGGAAGATTGTCTTTAAAAACATCCATGTAAATCGGTTGTTTAAAACGGCTTTGGCTTGCGATTCTGCCGAAAAAAGAAGTTGTTGATAAAATCATATGAATAAGCATCGCGGCCAAGGAGCCGATGACGATTAATGTTAGTGTTGAAAGTCCGGTAAAAGAAAAAGATGAAGCGACAACAGCGCCGACAACCGCGGCCAAGCCGTTTGAGAGCGGTTCGCCGGAAATCGCTTTATTGAAAAGGCGGTGCGGATATTTCATCTGCGGTGCCAGCTGAACTTGGGAATTCGGATTGCTCTGGGAACCGACGACGGATTCCAAATCTTCCGTGTAGCCGGCAACCGCAGCAGCTGCGCCGATAAGTGCCAGTACGCCCATTCCGATCAGCGGGTCCATTCTCCTTCTCTCCTTCCTTTATTTGCAGTCGTTTTTTTGTTCATATTGAACAGTTATCGTAATTGTTTTCGCAATCTAAATCAAACTTCTATTTAATATAATCGCTGTTTAATTTTGGCGCCGTCATTTCTATTTGTGTTAGCAGTCGGCGTTCTTCATTGAAATTTTGATTATAAAAATGAAAACGCATATTTCAAGTGGAAACAAAAAAGGTATGAAAAACCATCTTTCGGGTTTTTGTTATTTTTGTAAAATTGTTGCGGCTCGCGCGCGGCGATGAGCTGAAATGTCATTACTGCGGCGGCAGCCGCTAAAATCGCGAAGCGATTTTAAATGCAAACCTCCCTCCCACTGCAAAACTAAAACCTGACTCCAAGCGGCAGCAAGCACCTCCCCCATTGGTAATCTAAAATAAGAATGGAAAATCAAATGTCGTTTTTTTATTATTTTGTAAAATTGAAGCCGTTCGCGCACGCGGTCAGCCGGCTGAAAACAGAATCGTTAAGGAATACACAATTTAATATATCCAATCTCCTTTTACTTCTCCATGAAATTTGGTGTTTCTTCGTTTGCGGGTCCGCTTTCAGAATTGGACGGTTTGGCAGACTCAATTGAGCTTTATATTCCTAAAATGAATCTTTACAAAGGCAGAGAACTTCAAACAGATCGTTTAGACGCGTTTTTTGATTCTTTTTTTTCGTATGATCTTTATTGCACGGCGCACGCGCCTTATTTTCCGGATCCCGAAGGCGAGCACCCGAAAGATTTGGCGGTTGACACGGCGAATATGACGCCGTCTGACTTTCAATTAATTCACGAAGCTTTGGATATTTCGGCACACGCCGGCGCTGATGTTTTGGTCGTTCATCCCGGCAGAATTACGCAGGGCGGCTCTAAAAAATCATTCGGGCGAATGATCAGCAATTTAAAACAGCTTGCTGAATACGCTGAAGATGTCGGTGTTATGATCGGTCTTGAAAACAAGGAATTCACAGATCCTTTGAATTTGTGCTGTAAGGCTGAAGAATTAGTGATGGCTGTTGATTTGGTTGATTCTGATTATCTCGGCGCGACGCTTGATGTCGGTCACGCGAATTTGACTTGCGGCGGCGATCAGGCAAAGCTTGCGGAGTTTGTTAAAAAAGTATCGCCTCTTGTTGTTCATGTTCATATTCATGACAATCACGGCGTTAACACCGGTTTATACGGCGGCGATGAACACATGGCGCCCGGTCAGGGAATTATTGATTATTCCGTTCTTCGCGGTCTCGGTGATTATGATGAAACATTTAATTTTGAAGTTTTCACGATTGAAGAATTCAAAATCGGAAAAGAGTTTTTCAAGAAAAAATTATCGGAATTTTGGAATTTGTATTAATGTGTAAATTATGCAACACCTTGTTGCACAAATTTTTTTTCAGATTAATAAAAAAAGTCTTAATACAAAGAAGCAATTTTATGATTATCATTAAGGTAAGGATTTGAAAAAACATGATGAAAGATGAAGGCAGGCTTGTCATTTGGCCGGCTTATTTGGATAAGGAAAGAACCCGTGCCGAAGGCCGTATTATTTCTAAAAAAAGTGCTGTTTCCAAGCCGGAATTTGATGAAATTTTCAAGGCGGCGCAAAATCTCGGCTTTTCTCCGATTCCCGAAACCGACAAATCTTATCCCAAATCGTGGTGGGAAAAGAGCGGCCGCATTATGATTAACAATACGGAAGCTAAAAACGATTCTGTCCGCAAAATCGCGGCAGAAATTAAGAAAATCAGAGGCAATTGAGCCTTTCTTTATTTTATTTTTTATTTTCTTCTAAAAACGATTATTCGATTTTATTGATTTTTAAAAATGTCCCGTCATTTTTGCTGATTTTTTAAAAGCGGAGCAGTTACGCGCGCGATGGCTGTCGGGTGAAAACAGCAGCAGTACAGCAGTGAACGGAACCAGTTCGGTACATATGGCAACCGGAATCTGTTAGGTACATATGGTGAACAGAATTTGTTAGGTACATGTGGCACGTTCGCGCAGCGAACGGAATACTCTCAAAATGAGCAGATACATATGGTAAGCTGATTGCTTGCAGCTTTATCTAATTCGGATTGCTGACAATTTGATTTAATTCAAATTGATAAAAATAGTAAAAATTAATAGAAAATTGTGAAAAATCACAATTCATTCATTTTAAGTTCATAAACCGGAATGCCTTCTTTCGTCGGCGGTGTCAGCCAGTCTATAATTTTTAACAAATCATCGGGCGTTTCGGCTTCGATTTCAAGATAAACAGAGCCGAGCGGTTCAACATCGGCCGGGAAACTGAGATGTTTCATAAATGCCGCCTGCTTGTTGAGTGAAACGAAAGTCCGGCATTCGTTTTCGTTATTTCCGTCTTCGTCTTCTTCAATCCCGTTCATCAGCGCGGTGTTGGCCGTGTCAATGATTTCTTCTTTTCGAATTAAATAATGGATGCCGGTTAAAAGCGTTAAATCTCCGCTGACCGTTATGGTTTGTTCAATCTTTTCTGCATCGGAAATGAAGGGGTTTAAGCCGTCATCTTCCGCTTTGTTCGGGACAATTGTCGGGTTTGCACCGGAAACCAAGTCGGGAAGAATTTCTTCACTTTTCGGACGACCGTAGTTTGCTAAATGGGAAACGGCGGCTTTAACTTTCTCCGCGTCTTCCGTTGCGTAAACGGGGGCGGTGAATGTGACTTTTGCATTTGTCATAATTATCATATCAATAATTTCGTATTTTGTCTCACTCTCAGAGTCTTTTTTATTGACTCTGTTCTTCCGCAATCATTTCTTCAAACAATTTGCGGATACTGGTGCGGTAAACTTCCAAAGTGGATGTGTTTTCAATGATTCTGTCTGACGCTGCAATCGCTTCGCCCATGCCCCATCCGATTTCACGTGTGTCGCGCTCTTTGAGCTGCTCGATGTTGTCCATATCGTCTTCTCTTTTACGAGCCACGATTCTGTCAAAACGCTCTTCAATCGGAGAGTCGATGGCGATTGAGACAAGCATGAAACCTTTACCGAGATGCTGTTTGAAATAATCGACTTCGGCGATTCCGCGAACGCCATCAATCACGAAAACATTGGTCGGATTCTCTTTCATTTTTTCTTCAATCAAAACCATGCATCTTTTGGCGATGGCGTCCATACCTTCTTTTTCGCGAAGTTCGTTCGCAATTTTGCCGCGGTCGGCAGGATCTGCGCCGCGCAGTTCGACTTCTTTTCGAATGACATCGCCCATCGTGACGACCGGAATTCCCATTTCTCTTGCAACATTTGACGCTTCAGATTTTCCGGAAGCGGGCATGCCGACAAAAGCAATAATTTTCAATTTAATTTCTCCTTCTGATTTTTGTATTTTATTTTTTCAATCAATAATTTTTGTATTTTTGGAAATGATTTCATTCGTTTTAAATTATCCCCTGCCGATTTTTCAATCAATTTATTTTCAAAACCGGGTTCGGTTTTTTGAATTTAATGAAAATCTGTGTGTTTGATTTTTCGAATTTAATGAAAATGTGTGCAGCTCGCGCGCGTGGCGGGGCGGATGAATAGAAGCCATGGCAAACGGAATCGGTAAGGTACACATGGCAAACGGAATCGGTAAGGTAGCTGTAGTAATTAGTTTTGCATGGGCAGGTGCATTTAGTAAATAAAATGAGATGAAAATCAAGCAAAAATGATAGTGGTAGGATTAAATTGAATTGCGGTTAATTGAATTGCATTAAATTGAATTAACAGTGTATAATCTTCATTGAATAATAAGTACGAATCCGCAACCTCACTTCGCTCGCTGCGCTCGCGAATCCCGTTTTGCGGTCGTGTTTGAACTTTTCATTTATTATACAAAATGAAACATCGCTTTTTCATGAAATTCATAAAAAATGAAACGCCGTTTTTTCGATGAGAGTTGTTTTTTTAGATTTTGGAAAAAGGGCGTTTGGGTTTTGAAAATTAAAAAAACGGATGTTTTGGTCTATCCAAAAATCGAAAAGGAAAAACGCAAAAATAAATATCAGAACATCTTTTGTGTAAGTCGGTGAAGCTGTTTTATGTTTTTTGATTCTAATTTAAATTCAAATCCAAATTCCGGTTCTGACAATAAGAAAAAGCCGGCTCTGTTTTTGGCACCGATGGCCGATGTCACCAACCCGGCCTTCCGTTTTGTCGCACACGAATGCGGCGCGGATTTTACATACACAGAGATGATTCACTCTGACGGCTTCAACCACGGCGATCCTTACGCCGAAAATCGCGGTTTTTCAATCAATCAGATTCCTTACGGCATCCAAATTGTCGGCAGCGATTCCGAATCAATCGCAAAAGCGGCAGCCGGGGTTGAAGAAATGTTTTCTCCTTCCGTTCGCGTTATTGATATTAACATGGGCTGCCCGTCTCCACCGATTACAAAAACCGGCTGCGGTGCTGCTTTAATGGCGCAGGATTTCGGGTCCGACTCTCATCCGGCGACAATCATCCGCCGCGTTTGCGATAACGTTCGCCTGCCCGTGACGGCAAAAATTCGAATTTATAAAGACGATGAAAAGACGATTCGTTTGGCAAAATCAATCGAAGATGCCGGCGCCGCTGCAATTACTGTTCACGGAAGAACAAAAGATCAATTTTATTCGGGAAAAGCGGATTGGAATGTTATTGCAAAAATCAAAAAAGAGCTTTCCATTCCCGTGATTTTAAACGGCGACATTGTTGACGAAAAATCGCTTCAAACAGCGATGGATTTAACGAACTGCGACGGTTACATGATCGGAAGAGCCGCAATCGGCAATCCCAATATCTTCCGAAAATTGAATTTTTATTTGAAAAACGGCGAACCGGAAATCATTTCTCAGCCGGATGAATTCGCCGGGCGCTGCGCGGATTTGAGTCAATATTTTTTCTATCTTCAAAAATACAATTTGCTTCCGCATGTGAATATTCGAGCTCATGCGCAATGGTTTACGAAAGGTCTGCCATATTCGCGGGAAATGCGTTTGAAAATTAATGATCTTCATAAAGATGTTAAAATCAGACATTTTTCAGACGTCGAACTGGCGGAAGAAAGAAGCGCGCTGGCGGTTGAAATTGCAAGTATTTTTGATGAATATTCAGAAAAATGCCGGCGCGATTTTCCAGAATAATCTGAAATAATTTGAAATAATCAAAAATAAAATCGAACACAAAATCGAACACAAAATCGAACATAAAATTGAATCGAAAATCGAATTCAGTTCTGTTTTAAAAACCCCTAGCGGATTTTTAACAAACTTTAAAATGCAGAAATTTCCTAATTGTATTGGTTGAAATTATGACTGTTCAGCTCCCGCCGCTCTCGCAGCAGTTTTTCGTTCGCCGGTATCTTCCCGACGATAAATACAGTATTCTGATGCTGGAAGCGGAGGCTTTTAACGAACACAATCCGTATGAATACATCAATTTCTATGAAGTCTTTCGCGATGGTTTTTTCGTCTGCACGCTCGGCAGCGATGTTGTCGGTTTTATTGTCGGCTATGCGCTTTCGGAATCGGAAGGTCATATTTTTTCGCTTGCCGTCAGCAAATATTATCGTCACCAAGGAATCGCTGAACGCCTGATCGATCATATGTGTACGTATTTCCTGCTCAAAGGTCTTCAAAAAGCGTCGCTTGAAGTTCGTGTGAGCAACAAACCCGCCATTAATCTTTATACCAAACTCGGTTTTACAACGGCGTGGGTCGAATCACAATATTATTCCGACGGCGAAGACGGTTATGTGATGATGGCGAATTTGAATTCTTATTTCTTCAGAAAAGAGCAGCTGAAGGTTTTCGGCGAAGCCGGGAAAAAAGAAGGAAAAGGCGTGAATTAAATTCTTTTTTAGTTATTCCGCCTATTCGAATTGTTTTTACTTTGAATTTTATTTGAATTTTTACTTTAAACTATTTCTGAGAGCTTTAATTTCACTTTCCAAAACGGTTATTCTTTTTTCAGCTTCTTCGAGTTTTCTTTCCGCTTTTTCAAGTCCTTCAATCTCATTTCTTGCTGCACTTGTTCCGTCTGTTTTCGGGCGAAGCGCGAAGTAAACAGCAGCGAATGAGATTAAAAGCAATATCATTGAAATTAAAATCATTAATAAATCACTGATGGTGAGCGTTTGCCCGGTGAAGTTGGTTAAATCAAATACTAATAATTCAGATGTTACCATTAAAACGCCGGATACAAACGGAATGTAGCCGATGTTTAATACGCGGCGGACTTTCGAGTCTGAAACGGCGTGCGTCAAATAAATCAGCAGACTTCCGATACATATCATGCCCAAGCCGAGACTGATGATTGTTTTCATTGAAGCTAATCCTTGAATGAATCCGGATTCGAATAAGATTAAATACAAAATCACAAAAACGGCAATATCGGCGATTGCAAAAAATACAAAACCGGGGAAATTAAATCTTTTATTTTTTTGAGTTGTCATAAATCACACCTGTTTAGTGCCAAACAATTCCGTGATGAACTTTATATTATATATTTTATCTGAATTGTTCAGTTTTTCAAATTATGGTTCATTTGAATTTTTCTTCAAAAAAAGGCAGCTGAAAATTTTCGGCAGAGTCTGGAAAAAAGAAGGAAAAGGCGTAAATTAAAAATGAAGATTAAAAACAAAAATTAAAATTTAAGAGATTCAGATCGTTCTTCCCAAAAAATGAATTGAATGAGCCGGTTGAATTATCTCAATCTTTTTCAAGAAGCTGATAAATCTGGAAAAACCGTTGCTGTTTTGGGCTTCTTCCGTATTTTCATTCTGTGCGTCATATCCGAAAGGTATAGAGTTTGTTTGAATGATCAGGGGCAGATTCATTACGTTTTCAGCTTCAGCATATCTGTAAACGATTTCTTTCATCCTGTCGAAATCTTCTGCCGTCAAATCGTTTTCTTCTCCTTCCAATATTTCGATTGTCATGTAATTTGAAGCGCCGATTCCGATTATGTAATCGAATTCATCCAGTTCACCGCTTTCTGAAACCCTTCTGACAATTCTGTTTACGGTAACGAACCACTCATATGAATCTGCACCTTGCATTTTTTGAGGAATTTCACCATAAATTGCAGCGGTGTTTTCCTGTTCTGACAAAATCTCCCAGATTTCAGGGTCAGTTGCTGGTGTTGAATCCAACATTCTCTGTGCATCTTCTTGTGTCATACCTGAGTTCACCCAGTCCTGCACATACGAATTCGTTCCGTAAGCAGGCGCTGTAACTGCGCTCAGGAAGAATATCAGAAAAATCAAAGAGAAAAATTTTGCATTCATTTTATCTACTCATATTGTATATTTTTTAATAAGTTTTAATCATATATATATTTCATGGATAAATATTCTTATTTAGGAATATATGCTATTAATATAAAAAAGGTGTTCAAATGGAAGAAAAGAAATCCCAATCTCCGTCCAATCTTGAATTGCAGGATTTTTACAACAAAGCGCTTTTTTACGCCGCCGCTGCCCATGACGGTCAACTTTACGCCGGCTTGCCTTACGTCATTCACGTTTGTATGGTCGCCGCTGAAGTAATGGCAGCCGACAAAAAAGAACCGCTCTCAAACATCAAAGACGCCGTTCAAATCGCGCTTCTCCATGATGTTTTAGAAGACACGCCGATCACAGAAAATGAAATGCTTCAAAATTTCGTGCCTGCTGTCGTTCACGGTGTTGATTTATTGACAAAAAAAGAAGGTCAGCCACTTGAAGATTATCTTTCGGGAATCAAAGCCGGCAGTTCTGACGTTTCCGTCATAAAAATGTGCGACCGAATTATCAATCTTCAAAAACCGCCGGCGCATTGGGGCAGCGAGAAGATTTTGGAATATTATGAAGAGTCAATTTTGATTTTGGAAATGTTAGGATGGAGTTCTGAATATGTTTCGGGGAGATTGAAAGGGAAAATTGAGTTGTATGAAGAGATGTTTATGAGAAAGCAAGATTAAATTTTATAATAATTCCCCCGTTTATCTTCTTTTTCTTTGGGGTCCAATTATTTTTATTTTATCATTTTTCTTGATATTTTCTAATTTTTTTTCAATTTCATTCATTCTATGTTCATTGATTTTACCATATTTTATTAGTTTTTTGGCTACAATAGTTGTAGCCATACACACAGAAATTACTACTGATATCGAAAATATTTCTAAATATACGTCAACATTTGGATATGTGTTAACAAATGTAAAATTACCAACCCAATAAATCATTTCTAAAAAAGTAACGTTGTTAATTCCAACTATCCATCTTACAATTATTATTATACATTCATTTAAAAACAAAAGGCAACCTGAAGCAAAAAGCAAATATCCCGTCAAACGCAAACTATATTTTTTACTTTCTTGTTTTGTTTTGCTGTTTTCATAATTAATTATTAAACTTCCTACTAATAAAATCAGCATGCTAATTGCTGCTCTCAAAAGGTCTGAGTTTAAAGCTAATGAATAAAAAAGAAATCCTACAAAACTTATAGAAAAGATTAAGACCAATCCTTTTTCAAGTTCTCTTATTTTCTTTTCTTTTTCTACATCTATATCTGCTTCGGCAGAATTTGGAATTTCAAAAAAACTCAGCAGTACGACCACAGCACCAGTTAATCCTGTGATTGTAAGAAGAAAAGCTTTGAGATAAATCATTATATCCAAATTATAAGGTGCGTATAGTTGTGCAGATATTAAAACAATTTCAGTTAAGGTTACCCAAAGACCAAAAAAGTAAATGATGATTCCATACCACGATGATAGCCTTAATCGATTTTCTACATAATCTTCTACGCTAAATGGGTTCAGTAATAAAAGTATACCTCCGATTGCTAAACAAATAAATCCAAACTAAAATCCGAAGCTTAATTGGAATGATAATAAATCAAACAAAAAAATCTCTCCTATTTCACAAAGAATAAAAATCAATGAAAAAGAAATGAATAGGTAACTAATTATGTGAATATAATTTGCTTGTTTGTCAGTTATCATTTCTTACCCAACTCTTTAATCCCTATCTTCCATTTTCAATTATGAAAAACAAAATCAATTAAACTCATTAAACCGGCGAACTTCTTCTTCGGTAAATTGAATTTGATAGTCGAAATTCACTTTGGATACGATTTCATTAAAATCATCGTCATTTAAAGAATCTCCGTGATGAAGCACCTTTTTTCTCATATCTTGGAAATAACCGGAAACATAAACACCGTCAACTTTGGCAAATGAAAGTTTGTTAAACGGCGGTTTATGGTTTTTGATTAAAACATATCTCGGGTCAAAATAACATTTTGGCTTTCCTTCGGCTTTCGTAATATTAACCATTGTTAATTTTTCAGTTTCCTATTCATGATTTACGATGAGCATCGGTCGAGATGTTCTAAACAGATTTACCGTTCCTTCAATATACTTCGGGGGAGCAAAAAACAGAGCTTGTTTACAGAATACCATTATTCAACTTCCGGCGTTTTTTGATATTCGTAAACATGCAGAACATTTTCAATCATTCTTAATTCTTCTTGAAGCTCTTCCTTCGGAATTTTTGAATATTCAGCATCGTAAATCACATTTTCTTCCGAACTTGAAACAATCGATTTTTTGAAATATTTGTCCCATATCGGAGATTTGTGACTGATTTCAATCAATTCATCACTTGTTGAATCCCCGAATATTTCATTTGTCAGAATCAGAGTTTCCATTTCTTTTTCAGAATATTTCGGGAGCGGTTTGTTCTTTAAGGTAAAATAATCATTTTTGTATGATTTACGAACATTTTCGACAACCGGTCCGTTTTCGAATGCGAAAAAGTCATCTTCAAACAAAGATTCTTTAAAATTATAAAAGTGAATCAGCCAGGAAAAAAACAACAGCTTTTGGAGTTTCGTATTTCCTGCCCAAGAATTCGGCAGATCTGATTTTCCGATGAAATACTGCCCGATTTCTAATGCAGATTTCATTCCTTCGTTTTCTTTTTCCAAGTTGCTTACCTCTGACAATAATAGAATCGGCAGGCTATTTATATTTAATTAAATTCAACAAAAAGTGATAGAATTCTTTATTATTTAATTCACGGTTGATTGTTTTTATTTTTGCTCAAAACCGAAACATCCCTTTTCATTAAATTCCAAAAAAATGGAACGCCGTTTTTTCGATGAAATTTGTCTTTTAAGGTTTTGGAAAAAGGGCGTTCGGGTTTGACAAATTTTGAAAAAAACGATGTTTCATTTTTCCCTGAAAAACAAATAAAGCGACCCATATTTAAATCGCAGTCGTCCACGCGCGCGAGCCGCTCCGCTTTTCAAAAAAATCAAAAATAAAAAAAGAATGATAAGTGAAGAATCACTTATCGAGGCCGTATTTTGCAATATTTTTATCGGCAAGCTGCTGAATCTTTTCGATTTCTTTGTCGCCGCCTTCCATCTTGAAAAGATGTTTGAAACGGGATTGTGCTTTCAAGTATTCTTCGACGGGTTTTGGGTCTTTGATTTTCTTGACAGCGGTGATTTCGCCGTTTTCAATTTCGTAAAGCGGCCAAAGACAGCAGTCGACAGCCAGTTTTGCCATTTCAATCGTCTTGGACGAATCGAATCCCCAACCGGTCGGGCAGGGTGCATGCGCGTGAATGTAAGTTGAGCCGACAGTGTCAACCGCCTTTTTGACTTTCCTGATCATGTCATTCGCGTAGCCGATGGACGTGGTTGCCACATACGGAGAACCGTGAGCGACCATGATGGCCGGCATGTCTTTCTTGTTTGTATTGTTGCCGTAAGATTTGCTTCCGGCAGGACTTGTCGTGGTTGAAGCGCCGAACGGTGTACCGCTGCTGCGCTGAACACCCGTGTTCATGTAAGCTTCATTGTCGATACAAACGTAAGTAATGTCATGGTTGCGTTCAAAAGCGCCGGACAAAGCACCGATACCGATGTCCATTGTCGAGCCGTCGCCGCCCATACCGATCACTTTTGTGTTGCCTTTGCGTCCCATCGCAATAAGAGCCGCTTCAACACCGGACGCGACAGCGCCGCCGTTTTCGAAAAGCGAGTGAATCCAGGGCACGTTCCAAGCAGTTCTCGGGAACGGTGTCGTCATAACTTCCAAACAGCCGGTCGGGTTGACAACAATACAGTCAGGACCCGCAGCCATCAGAACATATTTGGCAGCCAAAGCATCACAGCAGCCGGCACAGCCATTGTGACCGGGCGTCAGTAAGTTGAATGGTTTATTGTCGCTCACAACAATTCCTCCTTCACTTCGTTGAACTGAGATTCAACATCAATCTTTCCAGTTTCCGCAACTTTCTTCGTTGCTTCAATAATTTCTTTAATATGGCTCGTGCGAATATCGCGGCCGCCGTGACCGACCATGTAGCTGGTCATCGGAATTCTTGTCGGCGTGTTATAGAGACCGGCTTTGATTTCCGTAAACAAAGCGCCTTCATTTCTGCCGATTGAAATATCCTTTTCAATCACAACAATCGCTTTCGCGTTCTTCAAAGCATTATTAATCGCTTCTGTCGGGAACGGTCTGAAAGAACGAACCTTCAAAACACCGATCTTCTCACCGTTTGCACGGTATTCATCAACGACATCCTTAATCGTTCCGAGAATCGAACCGAATGAAACGACAACAACTTCCGCGTCGTCCAATTCATAACCCTCAATCAAGCCGCCGTAATATCTTCCGGTCACTTTCTTGAAGTCATCAGCTGCTTTCTCAATAACGGAAAGCGCGTTCTTCATAGCCTGTTCCTGCATGTAGCGGAATTCTGTATAAACAGACGGGTCACCAAGTGTACCGAATGACATCGGATTTTTCGGGTCAAGATATGCGTCCGGCTTAAACGGCGGTAAATATTCGTCCGCTTCCTTCTGGTCCATCAGAACAACCGGTTCATAAACGTGAGAAAGCACGAAACCGTCCATACAAACCATGATCGGTAAAAGAACATTCTTGTCTTCGCAAATCTTGAAAGCCTGAAGAACCATGTCGGCTGCTTCTTGTGTGTCTTCAGCGTAGAGCTGAATCCAACCGGAATCTCTCTGTGCAATCGAGTCCTGCTGGTCGTTCCAGATGTTAATCGGCGCGCCGACCGCACGGTTGACGACTGTCATCACAATCGGAAGTCTCATACCGGATGCATTGAACAACGCTTCGTGCATCAAAAAGAGACCCTGTGATGTCGTTGCCGAATAAGTTCTGGCGCCTGTTGCGGAAGCACCGATCAAAGCGGAAATGGCTGAAAATTCAGATTCCACATTAATATATTCACAGTTCGGGATGTCGCCGTCTGCCATAAATTGGGAGAGGTCTTCCACGATGTGTGTCTGAGGTGTAATCGGATAAGCTGAAATGACTTGCGGGCGGGCAACTTTTGCGGCGTGCGCAACAGCGTAAGAGCCTTCCACGACAACCATCTTTGATTTATCGTTCGGGTTGACTGCCATTATTTTTCCTCCAAAGTCATTGTAATCACATCTTTCGGGCATTCGTTCGCGCAAATACCGCATCCTTTACAGTAATCGTAATCAGCTTTGTACAAACATTTTCCTTTATCGTTTGCGGTTGTCGGGTCCGGATAAATACACATGTCAGGGCAGGCCACTTCACAAATAGCACAGCGGGTGCATTTGTCGTAATCAAAGACCGGCATAAATGTTCTCCAGCCGCCTGTTTTGTTTTCCATTGCTGTTCCGGGTTCGCAGATTGCACCGATTGTTATTTTCATGCTTTCATCTCCCCTTTAACAAAATCATAAGCGATGCGAATGGCTTCGGCATTCTTTTCGCCGACTTTTCCGGCAAATCTTTCTTTAACGGCTTCCTGAATGGATTCAACAGCCACTTCGCCGGTTGCTGCCGCGAATGCGCCGAGCAAAATTGTGTTCACGATCGGAACACCGATGACATCCATCGCGATTTTGGTCGCGTCGACAGTCATAATTTTGGCTTTCGTGTCCAAATTTTTAAAAGCGTCAGCCGACTCTTTTGTGTTAATGATCAAGGCGCCGGTTTCTTTCAGACCGCCGGTCACGTTCACGACATCAAGGAGTGTCGGATCCTGAACAATAACGTAGTCGGGTTCGTAAATTTGACTTCTTACTCGAATCGGTGCATCGTCCAAGCGCGTAAAGGCCTGAACCGGAGCACCACGTCTTTCCACACCGAAAGCCGGGAATGCCTGGCTGAATTTGCCGTCGGCAAAAGCGGCAATGGAAAGAAGTTCTGCGGCAGTGACGGAGCCCTGTCCGCCGCGCCCGTGAATTCTGATTTCTTTCATTGTAGTAACCTCTAAAAGTGATAATCAGGCAGATTGTTTTGGTTTAAGATAGAGACAGTATATAGTTAGTAGTTAGTTAGTAGTTAGTTAGTAGTTAGGTTAATTGGGTTGTTGATAGTGAATAACAGATTGTTTAGTTTAATTATCAAACAAATCAGAAAAAACGCTGACTATTCGTCACTCGTCTGTTCCATGCTATGCTATCATTTCATGCAAAAACCCGATTCAAACGAGAGAGTCTCAAGATAAGAAGGAAAATAATAAGTCAAAACACGAACGCCGACAGCTTGCCGGTTTTTCGGTCTGATCCAAAATCCCTGTGCACATAACTCCGTTTTTCCTCTCTTGTTACGTGTTTTTACAATTATTTTCAGATATTTTTGATATCTAATAATAATGACAAATCCATAAAATTTGTATATTAAACTTTTGGTATAGTTAACTTTGAATTACAAATAGAAGGTTTACAAAAGATTTAATAAATCAGTTTGTTCTGTATACATCTGTTTTCATAGTCAAAATAATAAAATCTGCCAGGTAGAAATTGATATATTTTTTATATCCAAAAAGCATACTTTTTCGAAATGGGGAATTTGAAGATTATGTTTCATCAAAAATTCAGATCGGTTTTGGCAATTTTCACAATTTTGCTGATTCTTCTCACACTTACAAGCACCGTTTATGCAAATTCTGCAGACAATTCTTCAAAAGAGCCTGCATCCATGGCGAGTCCGACAGTTCAGCCGCCGCAAGGCAAAGCTGAAATGTCCGATCCGATTACATTCATCCCGGATCCCGCAACGATTGCATTTTTAGCAATTGCCGGCATCGCAGCAGCAATAATTGCTTATTTCATACTTTCCAAATCTTAAATTAAAAATAAAAAAGTAAAAAGAAAAGTAAAAAAAATAGAAAGATAAAAAGAGGGGTTTAATGGTTACCAAAAATATGAAAACACTGACATTATTCAGTATTGCTTTACTCATGATATTAACATTTGCCGGAACAGCTCTTGCTGCTGACAATTTCCTTGTTATTTTCATGTCTGATGAAGATACAGTTTACTTAAATAAACCGGTTCCAAGATATGGAACAGTTTCTGAACCCGAACCGCCCGTTAAAGAAGGCTACAAATTCGGCGGCTGGTACACAGAACCCGCATGTATTAATAAATTCGACTTCGATACACGCATTCCATCCAAAACAACACTGTATGCCAAATGGGTTCCGACAAGCGGCTCTTCCGGCACAGAAACCGGATCCGATGCAGACGCACCTCCTGCCTTTAAAGTTCCCGGATTTGGAATGACTGTCGGTATTGCGGCTGTTCTCGGCGCAGTTTTAATTTTCGGAAGAAGAAAGCAGTAAAATCTGTTTTCTTTCTTTTTTCTTTTTGTTTTTTATTTTTGATTTTTCCGTTTTCGATTTTTTCATTTTGATTTTTCTGTTTTCGATTTTTTCGTTTTGATTTTTCTGTTTTATTTCCTTTTCTGTTTCTATTTTCTCTGCTCCCGTTTTTAAGATGAACTATTTATCAGTTCCGTTTTTGAAAAAAACGATCGGCTTAACACAGGACAGTTTTCTTTTCAAAGTATGAATAAAAAGAACCCTAATATTTTATCAACAAACAATTCTCTCAAAACCGTTTTTCCGTTTCAGGATATTGTTGCTGAAGAGCAAAGCCAATACCAAACAAATCCGCTTCCTTATTATGATCGGGCAGATCTATCTCCTGCTGAAAAAACAGCGGTCGGTAATTATCAGGACGTTCATTTTTGGAATCAGCAAAAAAGAGATTGGAGTTTTCAAGTTCCTGAAGATTGGAAAAACAAACCGTGGTGTTATGTAATTAATTCATGCTGCCGATTTCAAAGTTTTTAGGAACAATTGGTAAGAGAAGAAAGAGAACTCGTTGATTTTAATGTTCAATGTATTGACAGTGCAATTGAAAAAAGTAAAGTTAAAGGAATGAAGTATATTTATCGGGGTGTTTTTGATACAAGATGGTTGCGAAATCCGAAAATCGGTTCA
This sequence comes from Methanimicrococcus sp. OttesenSCG-928-J09, assembly GCA_030266245.1. Taxonomy (GTDB): domain Archaea; phylum Halobacteriota; class Methanosarcinia; order Methanosarcinales; family Methanosarcinaceae; genus Methanimicrococcus. The sequence goes on along the minus strand of JAJDHP010000002.1, from coordinate 23,863 downwards.
ATTTATACCGATAAAGCATTTGGAAGTTACAGTTTAAAGATCGAAAATGCAATTCAATACACTGACCCTCTAAATCCTATTATTTTTCAGTTTGAAATAGAAGATGAAATCCAAGCTTTGTATATTGATGAATCTGAATGTGAAATTTTAAGATCACGAAATATTTCTTATGAAATCGTTGCAATTGAATATGAAATGGTAAGAGGTATAAACAATTTATATATGATAGCAACAGTTTACACTATCAAAGAAATTAGGAAGTGATTTGGTTTGAACAAAGAGTCTTTTTCAGAAATATTTACTTACATAGGGGAAGCACCCGAGCACACTCCCGAAGAGAAAAAAGAAATAGAAGAGTTGGTTAAAAGAGCTCGTGCAGATATTAAAAGACAAATCGCAGAAATGGAAAAAGAATCTGCTTTTCAAAACAAAGCAGAATTTTAATTTTTAATTTCCGTTATCAGGTTCATTAATATATCTCGTATGTCTCGGCAATACTGCCACCCCTTTTGTCGATGAATTCATTTCAAATCCTGACATTTTTGCTTTCCCGATGCCGATGACATTTTCGCCGAGAATTATAACATCATCGCCGGGGCGGATTGCCGAATCCGCTTCAATAATTCCGGGCGCGAGCAGCGATCCTTTCGGCAGGAAATTATCAATTCTGACGGTGTACTGTCCGTTGTATTGTTCGGATTTAATCAGTTTCTCGGCGGCTTCTATTGAAAATGCCAGCTGGCCGAACTGCGGAACTAAAACGGCTAATTGTGTTTTACCGTCCAAAAGCATGAATTTCGGGAAGTTGCCTTTGATTGTCGTCTCTTCTGTAAACAGCGCATTGGCAAGCGGTCCCAATTGGTAGCGCGCAATTGCTTTTGCTTGGTCCAGCTTTTCTTCCGTTCCGCCTCTTCTCAGCAGATTCGGGCGCGGTTTGTGCGTTTCGGATTCTTTGGCGGGCGTCGCCTCTTCAACGATTTTGTCAACGGCAAGCCTCAAATTTTTCAAACTTGCCTGAGAAGCGGGACTTCTTTCAACTGTGTAAACCATTGAAATGCCGAGGCGGGCGGATATATCTTCACAGATTTCACGGTAAGGTCCTTCGACATGGGCGACAATATGTTTGTAAAGATCTTTATTTTTCAAAAGATAAGCTTCCAAAAGACCGCCGACCCATGCGCGTTCTTCCAAATCCCAGTGACCCGTTACAGTTGTGTCATAGTGAGCGGCAGGATATGTCAGCTCCAACTCTCTCGGGATAATTCCCATCGGTGATGTTATTATCAGTTCATTGACAAATTTTCGATTGCGCTCGATGGATTGAATAAATCTTTGATGGGAAGCTGAAATCGAATACGGTTTTTTGGAAGAGCACGGGAAAATCACAAGAATTTCTTTTTTCGGCGCTTCATAATTTTCTAAAATGCGCTGCGCAAAACGCTGAATTTCGGCGCGGTTTTGTGATTCGGATGTTGTCGCGTAAATCGTTTCTCTTCTGAAAGCCGGCGCCGTCATTTCTGCGAGCGGGCTTCTGTCAAACAGTCGCAGAAGACCTGTCAGCCAGGTTCTGACGCGGCATTGGCCTTCGACATATTCGCGAAGAACGCCTCTTCTGATTTTTTCGCGAACCAATGTCATTTCGGCATCCAACGCATTGATATTGTGTTCGGAAAGCAAGGCGTATCTCTCAGCTGCCGACAGGTTCCTCATATCGGCCGCTGTTTTCCCTGTACAGGCGGCGCATTTGCAGGGCAGTTCTGTTAAATCTTCAAGGAAAAAAGTTCCTGCGTTTGTCATGTATTTGTTGCTGTAGGCAGCGGTTTCTGCGCGTGTTGTATCTAATATATCGGCGCCGAGATAAATCAGCATTGCGGCGTTTTCGGGTGTTGCCAAATTCGGAAGCCAAAGCGCGGTGTCGGTCGGCAGTCTTTCTTTGACATTTAAAAACGCTTCAAAATATCCGAGGGAATCATCGTCAAAACTGCCGGCGCTTTCCATTATGTAAACATCGCAGCCTTGTTTTTCAACAGCGAAAATTTCCTTTTCAATTTTTGGTGTTTTTGTTTCGCGGCAGGATTCGTCACCGCAGAGACAGTCTTCTAACTCAGATTCAATTACTTTTGAATATTTTATCGGGCGAATGCCGATGGCGGTTGGTCTTTTTCCGATGATTTCAGCCGCATTTATTTTTTCAAAAACTTTTTGCTGACGCTTTTCATTTTCTTCTTCGGGATACGTCAGCGTAAATTGATTTCTCGGCAAAATGAGGAGATTTCCGTCACTTGTTTTTTCGATTTCCGCTTTTATTTCGGCTGCATTCGCTTCTTCGTCCCAATTGTATTTCCAAAATGTGCCGAGATTTTTTATCGGTAAATCGCCGGCGGCAAGTTTTGAAGAATTCATCAGATACGGTGTTTGAATAAAAGGTGCCGCCCGCTTTTCCGTGGTTTGCGGCTCGGCTGAAATGTAAAGTTTTCCGATGCGGGCCGGTCCGTCCCGATCATCGATTTCAAAAAATTTTGTCATGGACGATTAAACCCTGTCATTCAATAAAAAAACTCTCATCACTTAATTGATTACTAAAAATAGGAATTCATTCTTTGATTCTTCATTTTCTGAAAAAAACTGCGGGGATTTTTGACGGAGTTGTTAAAAATGGTACAGCTCGCGCGTGGCAGCGCTGTCCGAAACATATTACTGCGGCGGAAGCCGCAAAAATCGCGTAAGCGATTTTCATAAACATCGGCCTCCCACTGTAAACTTAAACATGAAAAACGCATTCGGTTTTTTTCATTTTTCAAAAAACGGAGCAGCTCGCACGCGTGAGCTGTTTCGTCAGTCACAAAATTCACAGCTTTCCAAATGATCATTTACCATGCCGATTGCCTGCATATATGCGTAAATGATTGTTGAGCCGACAAACGTAAAACCGATTTTTTTCAAATCTTTGCTGATTTGGTCTGACAGTTCTGTTGAAACAGGAATTTCTGCTGATGTTTTCGGGTAATTTCTTATCGGGACGCCGTTTACATAGCGCCACATAAAGTTGTCAAGTGAGCCGTATTCGTCTTTGAGTTTGAAATAAGCGTTTGAATTCGTGACGGCTGCTTTTACTTTTAAGCGATTTCTTATAATTCCTTCGTTTTCAAGAAGTTCCGCCTTCTTTTTGTCATCATAATTTCTCATGATTTCGGGATCGAAATTATCATACGCTTTTCTCATCGCTTCCCGCTTTTTTAAAATGGTTGACCAGCTCAAACCGGCTTGCTGACCTTCTAAAATCAGCATTTCAAAGAGCTTTTTTTCATCATGCAGCGGTTTCCCCCATTCATTGTCATGATATTCATAATCAAGTTGGGTTTTCGGCCAGTCACATCTTCTTTTTTCTGTCATTTTTTCACCGTTTTCTGTCATTTTCATGTCTTTTTTTCTTTATATTATTCGGAGAATGAAGAAAGTTTCTGTCTTCTAAATATAAAATATTTATACTAACAGCACAATTTTATAAATATGCCTGAATTTGGTAGTCCTTTCGCCGGCCTGAAAAACGGCCGTAAGCTGACGCATGAAGAACTTGTCCGCGCCATTCGTTTTATGGTTGCCGCCGAGTATGAAGCGATTCAGCTTTATGAACAGCTTGCAGAGTCAACCGACAACGAACTTGCAAAAGAAGTGCTGATTGACATTGCCAATGAAGAAAAGGTTCACGCAGGAGAATTCCTCCGTTTGCTTCATGAACTTCAGCCGGATGAAGAAGAATTCTACAAAGAAGGCGCTGAAGAAGTGGAAGAGGAAATCGAAAAGTCCAAAAAGCCCGCTGCTAAGACAACTTCCAAACCTGCCGCCAAAACAGCTGCTGCTAAACCGGCTGCTAAAACTGCTGCCGCCAAGCCTGCCGCTAAGTCCGCTGTTAAAACGCCGGCAAAGACAGCCGCAAAATCTGCAGCAAAACCGGCTGCCCGCACAACACGCGCGCCGGCAAAAAAATAATTCATTCCTAATTTTTCATCCTGAAACAGCAAACCGAATCTTGCTGTTTTCTTTCTTTTTTACGTTTCATTTTTTACGTTTCGGTTGACAGCGAGATTTACCGCATTTTTTTGATTTTTTAAAATTTTATGATAAATAATAACAATTCCAAAACATTAAATGCTCTTTACGCGTTCTGTTTATTACATTATCTTCCCATTTTAAAAAACGTCTCATAAAAAAATATATATAATGAATCAGCGTGAAAATGCAAACAGATTATAAATTGCATTTCGCATACGGTTTTTATTCTTATATTTACAAAATTTACGGATTATTTATGGATCATTTAAAACATTTCAAAAACATTTTTCAGGACCGCGTCACGGTCTCGCCCGCTGAGCTTTGCTGTTATTCGGCTGACGGCTCGCAGGTGAAAGGAAAGCCCGATTTTGTCATTTTTCCGAAAACAACCGATGAAGTTTCTCAAATTTTGGCTTACGCCAATTCTCATTTAATTCCGGTGACGGCGCGCGGCGCGGGAACAGGTCTTGCGGGCGGCGCGGTTCCGGTGAAGGGCGGCATTGTTTTGGATATGTCTCAAATGAACCGTCTGATTTCGATTGACATTAATAATATTCAGGTAACGGTGGAAGCCGGAATCGTTGCCGACAAGCTCAATGAAGCGCTTAAACCGTACGGTTTCTTCTTCCCGCCGGATCCGGGAAGCGCCGCCACTTGTACCGTCGGCGGTCAGATTGCCAATAACGCAAGCGGAATGCGCTGCGTCAAATACGGTACAACGAAAAATTACGTTTTGGATTTGGAAGTCGTCCTCGCTGACGGCAGCGTTATTCATACCGGAACGAATTGCTTAAAATCGTCTATCGGCTACGATTTATCCCGGCTTTATGTCGGTTCGGAAGGAACGCTCGGCATCATTACAAAAGCGGTTTTAAAGATCGCGCCGCTTCCGAAATTCAGAAAATTAGTTATGATTTCTTTTCCGTCTCCCGAAAATGCGGGTTTATCCGTTTCACGCGTTTTTGCAGCAGGCGTGACGCCGTCAGCTTGTGAAATTTTGGATAAGACTTCAGTTTCCATTTTAACAAAATTGGATCCTGATGTTATTTTTCCGCGTGACGGCGATGTTGTTTTATTTGAAGCGGACGGCAGCAGCAAAAACGCTGTTGACGAAGCGGCAGAATTGATTGCAAGCGCCTGTGAAGAGATTTCTAACAGCATTCTGATCACAGATGATCCTGTTAAAATGAAAGAGATCTGGGATGCAAGAAGACTGCTCGGCGCCGCTGTTTCAAAGCTTGATCCGACAAAAACACGTATTTATGTCGGCGAAGATTTGGGCGTTCCGATTCAGAAATTGCCGGCAATGATTGCAAAAGTTTATGAAATTACGAGTGAGGTCGGCATCACGCCGATGATTTACGGTCATGTCGGCGACGGTACCATTCATGTCGGTTTATTTATTGATGTTTTAGATGAAAACGAATGGAAGAAGCTGGATATTGCAGCTGATAAATTACATTTGGCAGCAATTGATCTCGGCGGAACAATCAGTTCCGAACACGGCATCGGCGCTGCGCGTGGCGCTTATATGGAAAAACAGTGCGGCTCCGCATTTTTTGTGATGAAAGCTGTTAAAAACGCGCTGGATCCGAACGGCATTCTCAATCCGGGCAAATTGGGACTGTAAAAAACGAAATGAATAGGGGAATTGAAAAATAATGTCATTTGAAAAGGTAGATAAAAGAGATCTTTACCGTTGCGTCAGCTGCGGAAACTGCCGCTCGGTCTGTCCTGCGTTTGAGCAGACGGGACGCGAGTCTAAAAACACGCGCGGCAGAATCTTAGTAATTCGTGATGTTTATGAGGGAAATTTGGCGGACGAATCTGTTTTTGACAGCATTAATACTTGTACGACTTGCGGCTACTGTGCTGTTTCTTGTCCGGCCGGCGTCCACCCGCCGGACCTTGTTGAAGGCGCACGCAGCGGTTTGGTTGCTTCCGGCAAAATGACGCCGGTTCAAATGAAAATCCGCGATACCGTTGCTCAATACGCGAACACGCTCGGCGATTCCGGTCCGCGTCTCGGCTGGCTGGAAGGATCAGGTCTCGCTGTTCCTGAAAATCCGAAAGCTGTTTATTTTGTCGGTTGTTTGGATACTTATCGTTACCCCGGTACCGCTTTACATTCTTACCGTATTTTGAATAAAATGGGCGTCGGCTTGTTAGAAGATGAAAAATGCTGCGCTTCTCCGCTTCTTCGTCTCGGTTTTACAAATGAAGCAGATGTTTTGATAAAGCACAACATTAATCAAATCAAAAAGAGCGGCGCTGATACAATTATTGCAGGCTGCGCGGGCTGTTTTAACACGCTGAAAAATAATTACGGCAGCGATCTTGATGGCATTTCGGTCGTCACTGTTTCCGAATATTTGATTTCGCATTTGGATGACCTCAAAAAAGCGGGTCTCAGCAAACTGAATCTTAAAATTACTTATCATGACCCGTGTCATTCCGGCCGCCACAATGATATTTACGATGAGCCGCGCGCTCTGATCCGCGAAATCGTCGGCAAAGACAATTTTATCGAAATGGCAACGATTCGTGAAAAATCCAGGTGCTGCGGCGGCGGCGGCGGTGTCCGTTCCGGTTACAATGATTTGTCTTTGGCGATGGCGAAAAGAAGATTGGAAGATGTTCCTGCCGGTATTGATTATATTGTGACAACCTGTCCGCTCTGCCTTCGTAATTTAAGAGATGCGGGCGGCGATGTTCCTGCCATTGATTTGATTGAATTGGTCAGCATGGCCGGTAACCAAGATTGCTGAATACGATTTTCTTTTTTTATTTTTGAAAAACCGGGTACCGGTTTGAATTAATTATCAAAAAATTGGAGCAAGTCGCGCGCGGCGGGCGGGTGGTAAATATTACTGCGGCGGCAGCCGCAAAAATCGCGTAAGCGATTTTAAATGCAAACCGCCTCCCACTGCAAAATAGCAACCTGACTCCAAATGGTAACTAAAATCTGACTCCAAGCGGCAAACTAAAACCCGATCCCAAACGGTTGTGTCCGGCGCCTGCCTTCGGCGGCGCAGCCGTTTAAAATCGTAAATCTTTTCTTTTACACGAGTCCGCTTTCCAAAATCATTTGAAGAAGCGGAATTGTCCCAAGCGAAACAACTGTTGATAAAAATATCGAAGCGGATATGAGTTTTGTATCAAATCCGTAAATTTCTGCGAATATTGCAGGTGTCATTGCCGGCGGCATGCTTGATTCCATGACGGCAACTTTTTTGTCTAAATCGGCAAAGGAAAAGAGCGGCGACGCTAAAAGACCGAATGCCGGCGCGATGATTAACTGAATTACAGTAACAGCGATGGCAGGAATCATGGCGATTTTCAAATATTTTCCTGAGAGGGAAACGCCGAGGGACAGCATAATCAGGGGGACGACAACGCCTGCCAGCAGTTCTAAAACGGTCGGAATGAAATGCGGCATCATCTCCATGTTCACGCCGAGAAGAATAAGCACCAGCGAGATCGCCCAAGCGATTGACGGCGGAAATTTCAATATCTGTTTAAAAACATTGACTTTTTGACCGCTGACTTTGGCGCCTAAATAAGAGGCGAGCGCGACAACGACAATCAAAGTGGCGACGTCACAGAAAATGGCGCGCGTGAATCCTTCGACGCCGTAAAAGCCGGTAATGATTGGGAATCCCATAAAAGCCGTGTTTCCGCAGGCACAGACGAGGACGAATGCCGCGAGCGATTTGGGCTGCAGTTTGAGCAGCTTTTTGCCGACCAAATAAGCAAGTCCGGCACTGAAAAGTGAGATGAGCAGGATGAAAATCGTCAGTTTAAAGTAAGAGGCGAGTTCTTCCGCTTTGACATTCGTCAGCATTGAATTAAAAACAAGTGCAGGCATGCCGACATAAATGACGATGTTGTTGAGCGTGATTTTATCTTTTTCGGCTAAAAATCCGAGACTTTTGAGAACCCATCCGAGCAGAATTAAAAAAATAATCACAAAAATAATATCCATAAAATCATCGCTTGTATCGTATATTTCTTTTAAATTGTATCTTTTAATGTATCTTTCAAATTGATTTTTAATTATGTATTCAATTGTGTAATTTCTTCTAAACGGCTTCTCCTTATAACCTTTTGGTTTAATGAATAATCATTTTGGTTTTGTGAAATTATAAAAAAACGAAACACCGTTTTTCATTAATTTGATAAAAAAACGAACTCCCTCTTTCATTTATTGTTTTTTAGAATAGATGGAGTTCGGGTTTGAGTGATTTTAAAAAAGGGATGTTTAATTTTCGTGGAATTAATATTGGAAATCAAAAAAATACTTTTTATGAAAGAATGGAAGCCCCACTCCAATTTTCGAATTTCGTGAGCGTAGTGAGCGAAATCGAAAATTGGAGAGGTTACTCAAAAAGAAAGAATTATTCTGAAAAAATAAATCGTTTTATGATTTCAGCATCAATTTATTCATTTTCGTTTAATTTGAATATTTTATAACCTCTCTAATTTTCGTTTCGTTCGCCGCAAGCGCCGACCGAATCGAAAATTAGAGTCCGGTTTCCCGTTATTGTAAAAAATGAAACATCGTTTTTCATTAATTTGATAAAAAACGAACTCCCTTCTCATTTATTGTTTTTTAGAATAGGCGGAGTTCGGGTTTGAGTGATTTCCAAAAAAGGGATGTTTTGGTTTGTTTTGATGAATAAATGCTTAAAATGGTAAAATTCCGATGCTGCCCGCGCGCGAGCCGCATCAATTTTTAAAAATAAAAAGAGGGAAGAGATTTTAAAAACGAAATAAAAAACCAAAAGCATCTAAAACAGATGAAAAACAAAACCAAATAAAGTAAAGCAAAAATAAAAAAAAGAAATGAAAAGTGAATCACTTTTCAATAACTTCAACGCTGCCATCTGCTTTACCGATGACAACCGCATCAACATTCATAAAAATACCGTGCTCAACAACGCCCGGGATTTGTGAAAGTTCTGCGGCCAAATCAGCCGGATATTCGATTTCACCAAAAGCGCAGTCAATAACAAAGTTTCCGTTATCTGTAATGACGGGACCGTCTTTTTTGGCAGCCGCGCGAAGAACAGGCTCGCCGCCGAGTTCTTTCAGAGATGTCATGACCAATTCTTTAGCAAACGGCATGACTTCAATCGGAACAGCGACAGACAAGGTTTTTGATTGCTTTCCCGGATCGGAAACGATGACGAAACGGTCAGCTGACATTGAGACAATTTTTTCTCTTGTATGTGCCGCACCGCCGCCTTTTATTGCGAAAAACTTTTCATCAAACTGATCCGCGCCGTCAATGGCAATCGTTAATCTCGGGGTTTGTGCTAAAGTTGTCAATTGAACGCCGGCTTCGATTGCGATCGCTTCTGATTGATAAGAAGTCACAACGCCGACAATGTTCAGATTTTCCTCACGAACACGGCGACCGAGTTCTTTTATTGTATAAGCGACAGTTGATCCCGTTCCGAGACCGACAGCATCGCCGTCTTTTACAAGAGAAGCAGCGTAAATGCCGGCCGCCTTTTTTTCAGGCGACTCTTTTGTCTGATTTCTGTCTGTCATCCTTTTTCCTCAGGGTGAAAGTCTCTTTCTGTCTCTCGGGAACAAAACGGCTTCACGGATGTTGTCCAAGTTCAGCATTGTCATAACCAAACGCTCGGCACCGACACCAAATCCGCCGTGCGGCGGCATGCCGTAACGGAACGGTTTAAGATAGAATTCAAAGCCGTCAGGGTTCAAACCTTTTGCTTCGATACGTTCGACAAGCAAATCGTGCTGGTGAATGCGCTGAGCGCCTGATGATAATTCCATCATGCGGTGCATCATGTCAAAACTCTTTGAAATTTCAGGTCTGTCTTCGTAAGGCATGGCGTAAAACGGTTTTGTTTCAGTGGGCCAGTCAATAATGAAGTAGTGTGATTCGCCGGTTTTGTTAAACACATATTCGCCGAAAAGATGTTCTGCTTGTGTTCCGATGTCGTCACCGAATTGCATTTTGTCTTCGATTTCCGGAATTTCATTGTTAATGATATCCAAAACCTGTTCGTAAGTGTATTTGTTAAACGGAAGTTTCGGAATCTGAAGTTCGATTTCAAGGGCTGCCAAACTCTTTTGGCATTTCTCGACCACTTGTTCGTAAACATAAACAATCATGTTTTCCAAAAGCTCCATGACATCTTCGTGGTCAGCAAAGCTCATTTCAATGTCAATAGAAGTTGCTTCGTTCAAGTGCTTTCTTGTGTCGTGTTCTTCTGCTCTGAAAATCGGACCGATTTCATAAACGCGGTCAAGTCCGGCAGACATAAGCATTTGCTTAAACAGCTGCGGGCTCTGGTTGAGGAACGCTTCGCGGTCAAAGTAGCTGATCGGGAACAAATCTGTTCCGCCTTCGGTTGCCGCAGCCACAATTTTTGAAGTCGTGGTTTCGACGAATTTGTTTTCCTTTAAGAAATCGCGAATGGATTGCTGAACTGTGTCGCGGATTAAGAAAACAGCTGTTTGTTCTTCACGTCTGAGGTCCATAAAACGGTTGTCGAGGCGCGTATCAAGTTCGGCGTCGACTTTACCGGTTGTGTCCATCGGAAGCGGTGACTGCGCTTCACAAATGACTGTGATGGATTCGGGCATTAATTCATAACCGCCGGGTGCTTTAGGTTCTGCTTTAATGGTTCCGGTAACGGTAATCACGGATTCGCGGCTCATTCTTTTAACGGTTTCCAAGAGCTCGGGATCAACCTTTTTCTTTAAAATCGTTACTTGAGCGCGTCCGGTTCTGTCGCGGAGAACCAAGAAAGTGATGCCGCCGAGATCTCTGATTTCATGAGCCCAGCCGGAAAACGTCACGGTTTTGCCGTTGTCGGTATCGGGAACAATTTCTCCCGTAAAGTGTGTTCTGAGTGCTTTTAAAGACATGATAATCCCTTTAATTCTAAATGTAGATGTAGATATATGTGTAGATTAGATTGTAGGATCGTAAAATGAAAATAATGTAAATAAAACGTGAAATGATTTTATTCCATGTGAATACTGGGTAGAAATAATCCATATTGTATTTTAAGTTAAGCAAAGGTATAAATGGGATAGGCGTGCCAAATTCTTTACAATATTCAAAAAACAGGACGTGTCGTAACAATGGATTTACATCACCTTGAAGAATCAGCAGAAGAAGTATTTGATCACGCTTTGCACATTGTCAAAATGAAAAACATTCTTTTGATTTTCATCATCATATGTCTGGCTTATCTCTATTTATTCGTCATTGATTAACAATAAATCAAAACCGAGATTTCGCCCAAGGTCAGTTTTAGTTGCCGGTTGGAATCAGTTTTCTGTTACCACTTGGAGTCAGATTTTAGTTTTGCAGTGGGAGGGCAGTCTGTATTTAAAATCGCTTCGCGATTTTTGCGGCTTGCGCCGCTGTAATGATTCTCCGGCAACCGCACACGCGCGCAAATCGCACATTTTTTAAAAAAGTAAATCGAAATGAGTCGATGATTTTTCAAATAATAATCATTCAACTGCTTTTTTTTCCAACATCTTGCAAGCCTGACAAATCGAATCGTTACAAGGTTCGCCGCAAATCTGGCAATTCTGCATTACAGAAACATCCAACGCCTGTGAAATCAATGGCACCATTGTATCGTAACCGCGCACAAGCGAATATTTTGTACCTGGATGATTTACCTCGAAATTATTTAAAAGGCGACGGACTTCTTTTCGGAGTGCACCGAATGAATGCGGACAGGCGGTTAATTCCATCGGCAAATCGTTGAGGTAAGCGTAAAGCGCCACTTCTTTTTCGGGAATTTTTCGAAGCGGTTTAACACGAATAATAAATCCGTCCAACTCGTTCGCGGCTGAAAAACGCACCATCCGCTCGACATCGCCGCGGAAATGGTTGAGCATAATCGTCTGTGCCTCGTCATCTAAATTGTGGCCGATAACAAGTTTCGTCGCGCCGATGTCACGGGCGACTTTGTTGAGAATCTTTTTGCGGAGAACGCCGCAGTAACTGCATGGGCCGACTTCTTTTTTGTCATCGCTGAAACGGTTTTCAACCATCTTCTTTTCAGAAACGATTTCATCCATCGTCTTGCCGTATTCGTCTTTGAATGACGTCACAATATGTTCAATGCCGAGACGCTTTGTCATTTCAAGAGCGCGCTCAATCGATAAATTACGATAACCTTCGATTCCTTCGTCAATCGTAATCGCAACAAGCCGGACATCCGGTCTTTCGCCGAATATTTTGTGCATTAAAAGAAGCGCGACAGAACTGTCTTTCCCGCCGGAAAATGCAACAGCAATCACATCATTTTTTTTCACCGGATAGCGCTGGCGCATCGTCAGCTTCGCTTTGCGCTCCACATCTTCAAAGAAATGTTTTTTGCATAAATGAAGGCCGGAATACGGCTGATAAATGATTGCAGGCGTACTGCATTTTCTGCATTTTGTTGTCATAAGATAATGGAAAACAACGCCTTTCTCATTTAAACTTTATGTTTTTGAAAATTTCGGCAGCTTGATATGTCTTTTAAAAAATCGGGTGTTATGATTTCAACACATCTTTTTTCAATATTTGACAGCTTTGGAAGTTTCGACAGTTTCAGCAATTTCAGCAGCACTCTCAGCCTCGACATTTTCGGTCCGCTCCTCTTCTGCGTCGCTGTCGGCTGGATTTTCGGTTTGCTGACCGGCATGATTCCCGGAATTCATGTCAATAATATCGCTGTCATATTGGCAAGCACCACCTCTTTCTTTTACGCGCTCGGTCTCTCTCCCATTCTGCTTTCCGCTGTCATTTTATCCTGTGCGATTTCTCACACTTTTCATAATATTATCCCGGCCATTTTCCTCGGCGCGCCCGGCGAAGATACTGTTTTTGCAGTTCTGCCCGGTCACAAACTGCTCATTGCCGGCGAAGGCTTGTCGGCTGTCCGCCTGTCTGCTCTTTCCAGTGCCGCGTCCGTTTTCATTTCCACGCTTCTTCTGATTCCTGCCGCTTGGCTGCTGTTCCGCTTCTATCCTGTGCTGCTGCCCTACATGGGCTGGATTCTGCTTGCTCTGACTCTGATTGTTTTGCTGTCAGAAATAAAAACATCAAAAATAGTCTGTGCCGCTTTTGTTTTTCTGACTGCCGGATTTCTGGGTTTGTTTGCGTTTGGAATGGACGGCACTTTGAACCCTGTTTTAGCTGTTTCATCCGCTTCCGTTCTCATGCCGCTTCTCAGCGGATTGTTCGGCGTGCCTCAGCTCATCATCAGTCTTTTTTCTGATTCCAAAATTCCCGACGTTTCAGAAACAAAAGAAACGTTTTCAAAAAAACTCTTTATTCAAAATGCCTTTCTCGGAACTGCAGCCGGCGCTTTTGTTTCATGGATTCCCGGCGTTTCTTCATCGGTTGCGGCAATCCTTGCCGGCTTGTTTAAAAAGAATCCGAATGATGAGGCAGAATCCCGTTCCAATCCCAATTCCGAAATCAGCATGAACGCTGAAATTGAATCCAAAATCCAAATTGAATCTGAAACAACCCGCGCTAAAGAATTCATTGTAATTGTTTCAGCAATCAACACAGCCAACGCCGTTTTTGGTCTGCTGGCTTTTTTCGTCATCGGGAAATCTCGTAACGGCGCGGTCGTTTCAATTCAAGAACTTTTGTCGGCTGCCGGTATTGATGTTTCAGGCGGTTTATTTACAGGCGGTGCTGCCGGCGATACGGTTGGCAGTGCGGTTGGCGGTACGGTTGGCAGTGCCGGAGCAATTGAATTATTTATTTTATTTTATGCTGTTGTTGTTCTCAGCGCGTTTTTATCCTATTATTCAACAATTAAAACCGGCAAATATGTTCCGATTCTTTTTAAAAAGATAAACTATCGGGTCATTTCAGGATTCATTTTGATTTTTCTGACCGTTTTGATTTATTTTATGTGCGGTTCGTTCGGTCTGATTCTCTTTGCGGCGGCTGTTCTAATCGGTTTTCTGCCTGTTGTTCTTCATGTCAAAAAATCGAATCTGATGGGCGTTATTCTTTTTCCAGTTATGCTCTATTTTTTAGGACTGCACTGAGTCGCCTTCTAATAGAAACGGTTATATTATGAAGATACATAGTTTAGTTTTAATTCATTTTCAAGCCGTTTTCATTCATCAATTCGACGCACCACTTTTTTATACATATATCGATGGCTGTGGTCGTTGCTGTCTGATGAATGGGTATTTTAAAAAGTAAAAGTGATTAAGATGCAGTTTTGTCCGAAATGTAAAAGCATGATGATGCCGTCCGGCGGCGAGTACAAATGTAAGAAGTGCGGCTGTACTTCCGAAATGGATCAATCGTCCAATATGTCATTTAAAGCCGAAATCCAGGAACGCGAAGTCGTTGTTTTAGAAGGCGACATCGAAGAAGGACTTCCAACAACCGATGTTATGTGCCCCGAATGCAAAAACAGAAAAGCGTATTGGTGGCTTCGTCAGCTCCGTTCGGCCGATGAATCCGAAACCCGTTTTTTCAAATGCACAAAATGCGCTTTTACATGGCGTGAATACGATTAAATTAGTAAAAGTGATTTGAAATTATCTAAAACATACACAGTTGACATAAATCGGATTATTTAGTGAGAAATTAAGCTTGATTTATTGCTTGAATTGCTTGACATATTAAATGTTTAAGTTTGGCGCGGATAGGTAAAGTTAAACTTTTGCATTTTAACAGGATATTAAATATTTATATCTGTTAAGGTTATAACACTAAAAATCTGACTTAGTCAACTATAATTTCAATTTATATCTAATTTAATTATACTCTTAATATCTGTTAATAATTCTAAAAAGTGATTTCTATGCTCAAAGCTTCAATCGATATCGATCTCCTCAGAGATTCCGTGACCGCGCTTTCCGTCATCGTCAGTGAAGTTCGCTTGAAAGTTAAACCGGACGGCATTTCAGTCAAAGCAGTAGACGCCGCAAACGTTGCGATGGTCATCTTTGATTTAAAAGCCGACGCTTTTGAAAGCTACCAAGCCGAAGAAACTGAGATCGGACTCGATCTTGTCAAACTCAACGACATCCTCGGAATTGTCGAGAAAAAAGCATTGGTCGACTTGGAACTTGATATGCCCGCACAAAAGCTTCATTTGAACTTCGGCGGACTTTCTTACACCTTATCTCTGCTCGATCCGTCCACAATCCGTTCCGAACCCCGTGTTCCGCAGTTGGATTTGCCGGCACGCGTTGTCTTAAACGGTCAGGACTTAAAGCGCGCAGTTAAAGCAGCCGAAAAAGTCAGCGACCACATGACACTCGGTGTTTCAGGCGACACATTCTTTATGGAAGCTAAAGGCGACACCGACCAGGTTCGTTTGGAAATGGGAACCGATCAGTTAATCGACCTCAAATCAGGCGAAGCGAACTCTTTGTTCTCACTTGACTATTTACTTGACATTATCAAATCCGCCGGCAAAGCAAACGAAGTGACACTTTCAATCGGATGCGACTTCCCGATTCTTATCGAATTTGATGTTGCGCCCAATACAAGCCACGTTACTTTCTTGTTGGCGCCAAGAATTGAATCCGACTGATTTCGGATTCTTCTTAATTCTTTTCATTTTTTGTTTTAGCTTGATTTTTGATTTTTGATTTTTCATCGTTTTTTGCCATATTTTTTGCTGTTTTTTTGGAACTTTTTTCTTTTTTTCTTTCATGGAGTTTTTATCCCGATTTATTGAAATTATTGTTTTTTTAAAAAATTTTAATTTTCTTTTATTTTTTTGATATTTGTTGAAATTTTATACTCAATTATTTTCCATGACAATTTCATTTTCAAATTTTCATCTCATTTTTCAGAGTTCCTCTCCAATTTTATCATAAAAATCATATTTTTTTGATTCAAACCATTCATTTTTTTGATTCAAATTTCCTCATTTTCGATGATTTTTCATCGTTTTTTGCCATATTTTTTGCTGTTTTTTTGAACTTTTTTCTCTAAAATAGGCCGAACTTCTCTAATTATTTGGAGAACATGATGTTTTCATTCAAGCTATGAAAATTTTGTCTCGGATGTTTCCGTCTGCTTAATTTCTGCTTACTGCTATTGTTTATTTGATTTATTTTTCTTGTATTTTCTCATTTATATTCTCAACCTTTTCTGAAAAGTATAATGTCTCTTTGAAATTACAATTGCTTTATAATACATGAAGCGTCATGTAAATTCTTCCTTCTGTATGATTTTTCCTTTAAAATGGAAACTTAAAATAGATTAGGCTATATATGTTTCAGCCCTTTTTATTGTCCAGTACAATTAATTTTTTAGAGGTTTTTCGAATTGTACACGGGGGGATGCAATCGATTTTTGCATCTTTTGAAAAACCTGATTCAGACAAAAACGGATTTTAAAAATTTTGATGAGAAAAATCAGAATTATTTAAAAATTTGAGTTATTTACGGAGGTAAATATAATGGATAAACAAGCAATTTTAAAGGAATTATCCGATGCCATGGTCACCTGTAAAGCAGATGTCATTATGGCCGCTACACAGAAAGCAATCGCAGACGGTATGACCAGCGTCGAAGTCATTGATGGTCTTGCAGCAGGCATGACCGAAGTCGGAGACTTGTTCGAAAGAGGAAAAGTTTTCCTTCCCCACGTCATGATGGCAGCAAACGGCATGCAGGCCGCTGTTGACACACTCGACATGGGATCCGCCGGCGCAACCGTCAAGAAAGTCATCATCAACGGTACAGTTGAAGGCGACGTTCACGACATCGGCAAATCCATCGTTTCTACAATGCTCCAGTCCGCAGGCTTTGAAGTCCACGACCTCGGCAGAGACGTTCCGAACGCAAAATTCATTGAAGCAATCAAAGAATACAACGCTGACATGGTTGGCTTGTCCGCTTTGATGACAACCACACTCAACGGCCAGAAGGAAATTATTGAACTTCTCAAAGCCAACGGCATGAGAGACAATATTAAAGTCATGGTCGGCGGTGCACCTGCAACAACAGCATGGGCTGAAAAGATCGGTGCAGACTGCTATGCAGAAAATGCGTCTGAAGC
Organism: Methanimicrococcus sp. OttesenSCG-928-J09; assembly: GCA_030266245.1. Lineage (GTDB taxonomy): Archaea > Halobacteriota > Methanosarcinia > Methanosarcinales > Methanosarcinaceae > Methanimicrococcus. Next base: position 6,765 of record JAJDHP010000002.1, on the reverse strand, counting down.
TGTTGAAAGAGCAAAGGCACTTCTGTTGTAATATTAATACAATAATATATCAATATATGAAAGGTGGTTAAATTATGGCAACAGAATACTACTTAAGAATGGGTGACGGTAAACGCGTCTCCATGACCAAAGAACAGATCAAAGAAGACACAATTGCCGGTGCAGGCAACGCTGTTGACTACGGTTTGGTCCCTGACCTCTCCGCAGACGAAATCGACAAGCTCGTTGAAATCTGTACAATGCCCGGTAAATCAGTCGCTGTCGAATACGGTATGGAAATCCCGGTTTCACACGACATTGGTACAATCCGTCTTGACGGTGACCAGGGTAACAGCGGTGTCGGTATCCCGTCCAGCCGTCTTGTCGGCATGATGATGCACGAACGCGCATTCGGCGCTGACACAATGGAACTCGGTCACATCGACTACAGTTTCAAACCCGTCAAACCCATCGTTTCTAACGAATGTCAGATGATGGAAGTCGCTCAGCAGAACATGATTGTCCCGTTGTTCTACGGTGCAATGCCGAACATGGGTCTCTACTACACCCCTGACGGTCCGTTCGAGAACCCCGGAGACTTGCTTAAAGCCTTCAAACTCGAAGAAGCATTCGCCTCCATGGAACACTCTGCAGAACACTTGACCCGTGACATTGTCTGGATCATGCAGAAATTAATGGGCTCCGGCGCAGACGGTGTTAACCTTGACACAACCGGCGCAGCAGGTGACGCAGACGCATACGGTACACTTACCGCTGTGAAAGCACTCCGCGAAGAATTCCCGGAAATGTACATCGAAGTCGGCAGTGCCGGTGAAAGCTGGATTGGTATGCACGGTATGCTCGAATTCGAAGGCACCGTTCTTGCCGGTCTCTGGCCGCACCAGCAGGTTAAACTCGTTGAGAAAGCAGGCGCAAACGTTTTCGGTCCCGCCGTTAACACAAACACCAGCAGAACCTTCCCGTGGAACCTCGCCCGCTCCGTTGCATTCACAAAAGAATGCTGCAAAGCATCCTCCATCCCGATCCATGCAGACATGGGTATGGGTGTCGGCGGTATCCCGATGCTTGAAACACCCCCGATTGACGCTGTTACACGCGCAAGCAAAGCAATTGTTGAAATTGCAGGCGTGGACGGTATTTAGATCGGTGTCGGCGACCCGCTCGGTATGCCGATTTCACACATCATGGCATCCGGTATGACCGGTCTTCGCGCAGGCGGCGACCTTGTTGCACGTATGCAGCTCTCCAAGAACATGAAGATCAAGGAAGCAAAAGAATACGTCGCAAAGAAAGTCGGTGTCGATGTCTTTGACTTGTCTGATGAATACGCAATGAGAGATGTCAGAGAAGACCTCGGTATCGGTGTCATCACATCCGTTCCGGGCGCTCCGAAAGGCATTGCAGCTAAGATGAACATCGAGAAAGTTCTCGACACAAAGATCAACTGCTGTGACTTCTTCAGAAACCAGATTAAACAGTAAGTAAACGATTTTTGATTTGCAAAAAGGGAGAAGTGTTTGTGTGTGTTGCAAACACTCTCCTGCAAATCACCATTTTAATGATTGTAGGTTTGTGGCTGATTCGGCTTTTACCTGATTATTGAAATTCATTTAATTGAAAATCAGTAATCTTTTGCGGAATAAGCTTCAGAGTTGACTATAATCGCTCGGCAGCGCGGCTGTCAATCGAATGCGGGACGCAAAATTCCATATACAGATGAGCTTACGCTATCTAAAAAAAATAAAAAATCCGAAACTTCAAAAAATTGTCTGACAAAAATTCATCCGTTCGGTGCGATTGGCCAATATCCGGAATAACCGTTGATAAAACCAATTACCGAAACCAAAAAAATATACACACACCCTGAGGAACACACACCTAAAAGAATTTTGTCACTGCATCTCGAAAAATAATCGTTACTTCCAAACTATCCCCTTTATAAAGCACGCTTCAGTGTGTGTTTTACATAAAAATACTAAAAAAATAAAACAGAGGCTAAAAATATGTCTAAATGTAATGCATTTGCAGCAACAAAAGCACTCAATGGTGTTGAGTTTGAACTCTTCACACAAGACGAATTAAAAGCAATCCACGAAGCAACAATGGATGTTTTCATGGAACCCGGTATCCAGGTTTCTGACGCAAACGCAATCGCCGCTTTCAAACAGGCAGGCTGTATTGTCGACGAAAAAACTAAGGTCGTTAAGATCCCTGAATTCGTCGTTAGAAGAGCACTTCAGACAGCACCCTCCAGATTCACTCTCTGGGCAAGAAACAAAAAATACAACACTGTTCAGGAATGCGGCGGAAAAGTCCACTGGACCTGTTTCGGTACCGGCGTCAAGATGACCAACTACATCGCACCCGGCAAATACGAAACTGTCGACTCCGTTGAACAGGACATCGCAGACATCGCAAAACTTTGTGACTGGGCTGAAAACATCGACTACTTCTCCCTTCCTGTTTCCGCAAGAGACTGGGCAGGCAAAGGCGCACAGGATGTTCACGAAGTCTACACACCCTTGACCAGCACAGAAAAACACTACCACGACATTGACCCCGTCGGCGAAAACGTCGAAACATACTGGGAAGTCATTAAAGCATTCTACGGCGGCAACGAAGACGAAGCTCTTAAAAAGCCGATTATGTCCATGTTAGTTTGTCCGACAAGCCCGCTCGAACTCAGCAGCAACGCCTGTCAAGTTATCATGAAAGGCGCCGCACGCAACATGCCGGTTAACGTCCTCTCTATGGCAATGTCCGGCGGTTCCGCACCGGTTTACCTCGCAGGAACACTCGTTACCCACAACGCAGAAGTTCTCGCCGGTATCGTCCTCGCACAGATTACCAACCCGGGCGCACCTGTCTACTACGGCAGCTCCACCACCACCTTCGACTTGAAGATGGGAACAGCACCTGTCGGTTCACCCGAACTCGGTCTCATCAGTGCCGGTGTTTCTAAACTCGCTAAATTCTATGGTCTCCCCGCATTCGTTGCCGGAGCATAGACCGACGCAAAAGTTCCGGACGCACAGGCCGGCCACGAAAAGACAATCACAACAACCTTTGCAGCACTTGCAGGCGCAAACACCATTTACGGTGCCGGTATGCTCGAACTCGGTATGACCTTCTCTATGGAACAGCTCATCATCGACAACGACATCATCGCAATGGTCAAGAAAGCAATGGAAGGCATCCCGGTCACAGAAGAAACACTTGGTGTTGACCAGATCAAAAAAGTCGGTATCGGCAACAACTTCCTTGCACTTAAGAAGACCAGAGAACTCGTTGACCTCCCGTCCTCCCCGAAACTCTTCGACAGAAAGATGTTCGGCGACTGGTACAATGCAGGCGCAAAAGACGCAGCAGACAGAGCACACGACACCTATGTTGATGTCATGAAGAACCACGAAGTTCCGGCAATCGACAAGGACATCTTGGCTGCAATGAAAGCAATCGTTGACAAGGCAGACAAAGAATTCAAGATCTGAATTCTGCAACCGCAAAAAAATATTACAGAGGTTTAAATTATGGCAAGTAAAGACGAAGTTATGGCAATGGCCAGAGAAGCAATTTTAGAATTCGATGGAGAAATGGCAGAAGAAGCAGCACAGGAAGGTCTCAAAGCAGGCATCAACCCTGTCGAAATCATTGAGGCATACACATCCGCAATGGGCGACGTCGGTGTCGACTTTGAAGCAGGAAAACTTTTCCTCCCCCACGTCTTGGCTGCATCCGAAGCAATGAACGCCGGCATTAAAGTCTTAAAACCTGAAATGGAAAAGACAAAAGCACAAACCGAAAGCAAGGGTAAAGTCGTTATCGGTACAATCGAAGGCGACATCCACTCTATCGGAAAAGACATTGTCGTTTCTATGCTCGGTATCGCCGGTTTCGACGTCATCGACCTTGGCCGTGACGTGCCGATTAAAACATTTGTTGAGGCTGTTAAAGAACACAAGCCCGTTATCGTCGGTTCTTCCGCTTTGATGACAACAACAATGGTCAACCAGATCCAGATTGAGGAACAGCTCAAAGAAGCAGGCGTCCGCGACTCCGTTAAAACAATGGTCGGCGGTGCACCGTGCACACAGGACTGGGCTGACAAGATCGGCGCAGACATCTATGGCGAAAGCGCAACTGACTCTGTTTCAAAAGTAAAAGCAGCAGTGGGCGTTTAAATAACTCACAATTAAGAGCGGGACGGGCGGCGCAGAAAAAAGTTCCACACACACTCCGTCCTACCCCGTTTTTAATACTTTGTATAGTCACTGTCATTGTTTGTTCACTCGAACTGCACAAAACAATTGACATGGAATTATACAACAACCCCCGTGTCGGAAAAGGACAGCAAACCCTTAATTCGCTGTTTCTTTTCCTTTTTTTATTTAGGTTTGAGTATTAAAAACAAATCTATACCAACAGCTCAAATTAATATAAACCTTTTTGATTTTACGGCATTTTTTACGCATAATTTTCAGAAATCATTTTATCGTTCGACCGATTTGTCTTTCATCTCATAATCCTTGAGTATATGCGGTTATTACTTAAGTAAATGTGATTAAAATTATAAAGAATAGGTGAATAAAACTAAAACTTAAAGTGTGAAGGAACTAAAACAAAAACTGAAATACAGAGGACTAAAACATGACTTTTTGTTTAGGTATTGATACCGGCGGCACTTATACTGATGTTGTTATTGTGGATGATGAAACCAAAACCGTTTTGCAGTCCACTAAATCACTTACGACTTATCCGGATCCGATCGGCGGCATTCGGGACGCGATTGATAAAATGCCGCCGGATTTACTTGAAAAAGTGACGGTTGTTTCTGTTTCAACGACTCTTTCTACAAATACTGTTCTTGAAAATACCGGCGAAGCGGCTGCTTTAATCTTAATCGGCGATTCTAATATTTTAAATTTTGATGATCAAAAAGCGGTTCAAAATTATACGATTATTTCCGGCGGTCACGATAATGACGGAACTGAAACCGCGCCGCTTGATTTACAGGCAATTGAAGATTATGTCCTCTCTGTTAAAAACAGCGTTTCCGCTTTTGCCGTTTCTTCTTATTTCAGCGTCCGCAATCCTGATCATGAATTAAAAGCGAAAGAACTCATTAAACAGTTAACAGCTTCGGACGATTCCGGAAATGCCTATCCTGTTGTCTGCGGTCATGAGCTGGCGCAATCGCTCGGCACATATGAACGCGGTGTAACGGCTTACTTAAATGCCATGCTTCTGCCAATTACAAACCGTTTTGTCAATGCGGTCGTTTCTGAAATTAAGCGCCGCGGATTAAATGCCGATGTTAAAATTCTCAAATGCAACGGCGCTGTTTCTGGAATTGAAGAGGCGATGGAAAAACCGGTCGAATCTATTTTTTCAGGTCCTGCCGCCAGTCTGCTCGGCGCGTCTTTTCTTTCAAACCGCGAAACCTGTTTAATGATTGATGTCGGCGGCACCAGCACCGACGTTTCTTTGATTGAAAACGGATTTCCGGATATTTCTGATGCCGGTGCTGTTGTCGGCGGATGGCGGACAAAAGTGCGTGCTATCCGTATGGAAACATCCGCGCTCGGCGGCGACAGTCAAATTTGGATTCGCCAGCCGTCACTTTCGGATGCTGTTGTTCAGGACAGAATTAAATTCGGTCCGCGCCGTATTATTCCGATCAGCCGCGCTGCTTCTCTTTATCCCGGAATCATTGAAAGTCTGAATGAACGATGGTTTGCCGATCGCTATCGTTTCGGTGAATACATTCAGCCGGTTCGTTTCTTTATCCGCAGCGGTGATCTTGATGAAAGTCAGATTGATGATTTGACTGAAGATGAATTAAAAGTCTATCATAAAATCAAAGAGGATGTTCCTGTTTCCATTAATGACATCATGTGGGACATGAAGTACGTTCCCGCTGACAGTCTCAAATCTCTTGTTTCTAAAAAATTGATTCAAATGATTGGATTCACACCGACCGATGTTCTTCACGTTTTGGGTGATTACAATGAATTCAATACGGAAGCGGCTGTCCTCTGCGCCCGCATTACGGCTTCCTTTTTGGACACGGATTACATGGAATTATGCCGTTATTTGAAGCAATCGTTTGCACTGAAGATGGCGCAGGAATTGGTTTATTTCTTGTCCGCGAAAGGATTGGCTGACAATTCTGAAAATATTGTCGTCACTTCACGTTCAGATGTTTTTAACACGAGAGCTCATTTTGAAGCGCCGATTGATTCTGAAATTATCTCCTCTCAGATTTTCAGGGATTCGGTCAAATCGGTTTTGTCGTTTAAGAAGCCGTTTTTGAAATACAAATTGGATATTCCTGTTGTTTTAATCGGCGGGCCCGTTAAAGCATTCGCCGAAGAATTAAGTCAAGTGCTTGATGCTGAAGTTTTAACGCCCGAATATTTTGATGTCGGCAACGCCGTCGGCGCGCTGGTCGGAAAAATTGCCAAGCGGGTTGATATTTCAGTTCGAACTGTTCAAACAGAATCCCGCTACGTTCAGAAAAGCAGCGGTTTTATCGTTTATTTCCCGGGCGGGCGCCGAAGTTTTGTAAATCGCGAAGATGCGCTCGATTATTCCAGAACGCTTGGAAAGCAGCTGATTATGGAATATATGGAAAAAGAAAAAGTTCCGCTCGAAAAAGTTGAATTTAAAATGTTTGAAGAAGAAATCGCTGTCGGAAAGGGAATGCTTCCATTCATGACAAAATTTGTTTTTGAAGGATTTGCGAAGAACGTTTTTTAAAAAAAT
>JAJDHP010000019.1 GCA_030266245.1 Methanimicrococcus sp. OttesenSCG-928-J09 | reverse complement strand
AACCGCAGTTATCCAAATATTAAAATGAATTGAGAACCAAAGACTTTTCAATGTCAAATTAAATTATAATTCAATATTAGAATTAAACAATATAGAATTAAAAAATAAAAAACAAACAAAAATTAAAAATTAAATAATAAAATTAAACAAAAATTAAAAAACGATAGGAGATATTTATGACCCCGGCCGGCACAGAATCTAAAGATAAGACCAGTAACATTATTGAAACAAAAAGCGACAGCGAAACATTTGAAGAATTCGATGCCGACTCAATTGTTGTTATTCCGGTCAATGACGATTCCAAAAAAATCCGGCAGATTTTGTCGAACGACACTTCCATGAAAATTATGGAGCTGCTGAAAAAAGAAAGCCTCTCGGCAAGCGAAGTCGCTGAAAAACTGGAAATACCGCTGACGACTGTCAAATATAATATCGATCAAATGGTTGAACACGATTTGGTCCGCATTCAGCGTATCAAATACAGCGAAAAAGGTCGTCAGGTTAAGATTTATGAAGCGCCGGAAAAAGTTATCGTGTTCGCGCCCGAAAAAATCAGCCGTATCTCTTTAATTGCAATGCTTCAAAAATACGCTTTCGCGTTCGTTGCCGCCGCGTTCGGCGGATTCGGTCTGAATTATTTATACCGCAGACATTGGGAAAATCAGCCGATGATGATGAAATCCGTTGCTTACGATGTTCCGCCGAGTGCAGCACCATTGCCGCCCGAAATGATGGAAGAAGCAGCTGATGCCGGAGCAGGTGCGCTGACAGGCGGATTCATTCATGAAGCAATTATGTCCTTCAACGACTGGTTTTTCAATCTCATGAACTACCACTCCTTTTGGTTTATCGCAGGCGCCCTTTTCGTTTGCGTTACAATTTGGATTGTCGAATATGTTTCCATAAAAAGAGATTAAATCGGAATGAATAAATAAATCATCAGGTTTATTATAAGAAATTATAAAATAGAACTTGACGATGATTATGAAAGTTGCATTAAAAATCGGATATGAAGGAACACATTTCTCCGGATCCCAAATCCAGCCGGACAAACGAACAGTAGAAGGCGAACTTTTAAACGCGCTGCAGGAAGTCGGAGTCATAACAGACTTTGAATCCGCAGACCTTTCCTCCTCCGGCCGAACCGATGCCGGCGTTCATTCAATCAGCCAAGTCGTTACTTTTTTTACAGATAATCCGCGCATGGCAATTCCGCGCATTTTGAATTCCAAACTTCCGCGCGATGTTTGGGCGTGGGCGTACGCCGAAGTTCCCGATAATTTCGACCCCCGCCGCCATGCAGTCCGCCGAAAATACAGATATATTTTAAACGCCGACGAATACGACATTTCAAAAATGAGAGAAGCGGCGAAGCTTTTTATCGGCGAGCATAATTTTTCAAATTTCGCTAAAAAAGACAAAAAGAACCCTCAGTCCACCATTCGAAAAGTCGAAAAACTGGATATTCGGAGTCAAGGACCTGTCATAAAAATAGACATCGTCGCCAACGCCTATTTGTGGAATATGATTCGAAAAATCGTATCCGCTTTGACGCTTGTCGGAAATAATAACAGAGATCTCGAATGGATCAGCAGAATGCTTGACCCCGAAAACTATGAAGAAGGAATCGAACCTGCGCCGGCATACGGTCTTGTCTTTTTGGATGTCGAATACGATCCCGAGCCGGAATGGATGATTGATAATTATGCTGTCAAGCATACCAATGACTTTTTTACAAGAGAAGCAAATCGCTTCCGCGTGATTTCAACAATTTTAGAACAATTCATCATGCAGACGGAAAAAGAATCGGATTTGGATTAATCCTGCCGACCCCTTTTGTTTTTAATACAAAACTCTGATCAAAATCATAACTCCAATCAGAATAATCAATGTTTATTCAAAACTGTAATCGTTCTTGTCAAACTTTTATGAACGCGCTGTTTGTAAATATTTTCAATTTCGAATCCTGCCGAAACCGCAAATTTTTCAACGCTGATTTCAGAAACAACGACCGCTTTTTTTTCCGATTTTAAAACGCGGAACATTTCTTTAAACGACTCATCATATAATTTTTCCAAAGATTCCGCTTTAATCGCCGCCGACCTTCCGTAAGGCGGATCCGTAATAATCGCGTCAGCCGTTTCATTTTCAAAAGGCAGACCGCAAGCGTCGCCGACAAATAAATCGTAGTGAATCAAATCGCTCCCATGCTCACGCTCTTCTTTAGAGAGCAGCAGACCTGTTGACTGTGCGTAGCCGCCCAAATTGGTTGCCGCCCCAATGATGATTTTCTCCTGCGCGTCCGTACCGGCTACTTTCGCCCCGAGCAGACCCGCTTCCAGCAAAATTCCGGCCGTTCCGCAGAACGGATCAATGACAACAGCATCCTTTTTAGCGCCTGCAATATTAGACAGCGCCCGCGCTACACGAGGCATCAAAACACCCGGATAAAAGAACGGTTTCTTTTGAGGCGACCGATGTTCATACGCGCCGCGATCAACAGCCGCAGCCAAAACTCCGAACACCGCCTTATCCGTAAGCGTTAATCGAAAAGTCACATCCGCATTTTTAAGAGAAGCCCGAAAACCCTGGCGGTAAATACGGCCGCCGATTTTGCCTTCCAAATCAACCGATTTGAGAACGGAATTGTCGCCAAGCCTTTTGGCGCGGACAACGAAAGTTTCGCCGTCTCTCAAATAATCCGCCGCCGAAAACGTTTCAGCTGCCGTCAGAATCGTTTCTTCATCGACATCAACAATATCAATCACTTGAGAAATCGCATGCGTCATCGCCAAAATATCAGGCATCTCATTACGCATCATGAGAAAAATATCATCGTCCGTAACTGCCGGATCTTTTGAAAAAATGTCAACAACCAGACAGCTGAGATATTTTTCATGAACGGAATACCCGAATCCGCGAGAAGATAAAACACTTAAAACCTCAGCGGCAGGAATTTCGGGATGTTCACCGGAGAGTTCGAACGCATACAACATGAGAGTTTGTAACGTGAAACGGTTATTTATGTGCTCTGTTTTGACAGGCTTATGAATTTAAAAATTTCAGCGTATTATGAACTTTTATTTGACTTTCTGTAAAATATTTAGAATTATCACAATCAGATAAACAATTTTTAATTTCGTCGATGACAGAATCGTGAACACTTTCACCGCCGTAATGAATTAGATTATCAATGTCGCTGAAGTTTTCTATAACATAATGACATTTTAATTTTGCAAAACATGGACATGGAAACGGATGCTGCGGATCAATCGGAACAAGATCTGATTCGTTTCGATTAAAGATAGCACGCCGAAGTGATTTTGAATCCTTTAGCTTTTTCCTTTTAGTTGTAACATTGACCAGCTATACTTCTTTAACAGAACCGTCTGCATTATTTTCTTTATTGACGACAATCATTGGTCTCTCTTTTGTTCCTGCAAGAAGATGATCACAATATTCGGGCGGCAGATAATGAAGGATTTGTTTAATTCGAACCAACTTCAATACCCCATTTCTTCCCGATGTTTATGGGCGTAAAGAAGGTTTCTCATCATCTTCAATTCGGTTTCAAGCTCATCTTTAGATATAATCTGTTTTTCACGATCATATTCGCCTGTGAATTTTCCGTTTTCATAGATTTTGGATTCATTGTAATATTTTTCCCACCCCGGAGATTCATGACTCAATTCAATAAGTTCGTCACATCCGGCATCGCCGAATATTTCATAAGTCAATTGAAGAGTGTCCAGTTCTTCGGGTGTGTATTTAGGAAGAGATTGAGTTAAGAAGTCTGAATATTCAGTATCCTGCATATACAAAATATCCCATATAACAGGACCGTTTTCAAAAGCGCAGAAGTCATCTTCAAAAAAAGAGACTTTGTAATTTACATTATGAATCAGCCATGAAAAAAACAAAAGCTTTTGAAGCCTTGCCTGATCAGGCCATGACCTTGACAGTTCAAGATGCTGAACAAACCAATGAGCGAAATCCAATACATCTTTTGCCATCAAAGCACCTCCAAAATATAAATATCCAAAAGATCAAAAAATATGACATAAATGATTGATGTCTAATTATGACATCAAGATAGAGTATCAAGATAGGACATGTCAGAGCTTTTCGGATTGAAAAACCTGACATGTACTGTTACTCGGAAAAAGAGTTATTGGATTAAATAACTTTTTAAATTTATTTTAATTCAATTTAATTCACAAGAATTTAACTTGTTTCGGCATTTTACCGAATCTCTTTTGGATTTCAGGCGGCCACTTTTCGGGATCCAGGCCGTGCTGCGCCAAAAACGCGGCGGTCCACCTTTCAAGACCGACACCGGAACAGCCGCTCCAAAGTTTTTCACCGCTTTGACTTTTGACATTGAATCCGTTCGGATATTTTTCGCCGTTGATACTCACGTTTTGGAATTCCAGCCATTCGCCTTCCGGACCGCGGTACGGCAGCGGTGCTTCATAGTCTGTTGTTCCGGTTACTTCATCGGCAGCAATTCCGGCAATGCCTTCTTGTGCCATAAACCAGGGAGTAACCCATGCTTTACGCCATTTCAAATCCAAAATATCGTTGAAAATGTGCATATAGCGGTCATGAAGCTGCTTTGTGGTTTCAACGACCTGATCTTTTGTGCCGAGCCAAACCAATTCAATTCTGTGGAATTCATCAACACGCTCGATACCGTGAATACCGCCGCTTTCATAACGGTGGGAAGTTCCGGAACGGTCAAAGATCAGAATCGGCAAACTGTCGGTTGCAATGGTTTCGCCTTGGAAGAAGCCCCAGGACGGCGGGCATTGAGCATAACACATACCGCCGATCGGGTCGCCGATTTTTTCTTTCAGCATTTCAACAGGCACTTCATGCGTTACTTTGTAGTAGTCCATCACATCTTCCCAATATTCGGGGTCGCGCGTCTTGGGCGGGCAGACATAATACATTTCGGGATAAATGCCTTTGGCGTGACCGGAATGTTTCCAGACATCCCACATAACCATCTTCGGGAAAATCATTTCATCGTAGCCGAGCGGCGTCAAAATTTCTTCAACAACAATCTGTTCAAAAACGCGGAACAATCTTGTTGTCACCGGACCGTGAATCCATTGACCGCGGCCGGCGCCTCTTTTAATCCAGCCCTGTTTGATCATGTCATCTGTCGGGTCAGCCGAATAATGGAACTCGCGGTCTTCGCTTTCCCAAAGCAGATTCCAGTGTTCGGCTTTAGCGCCGTAATCGCCCTGCTCCAGCTTGTCTTCAATCAAAGTTAAAATTCTGTCAGGGACCTGATTGCGCATTTCAGCTTCGCCGACTTCAAGCGCCAGCACCAAATTTCCGTCTTTAAAATCAACAGATTTGACATACGGAATTTTCTTGTTTTTCAAATCGTGTTCAGACGGAACAGAAATTGTGAATTTTTCTGCTTCGACACCGCGAATACCGACTTTATATTTTTTACCGAGATCCTCAGCAACCGCCTTTTTCAAACGCATAACCGCATCATGAACACGAACATATCTGCCGGATGTTAATTCGACATCAATACTTTTGTCACCGAGTGTCCAGCTTTTAATTTTAGCGCCTTCGCCTTCCGGCGCGCCTTTGGCTAAAATTGTCTTTTCGGCTTCCGCCATAATTTTTTCAATCTCTTCTTTTCCAACAACAGGATCTGCACTTGTTTTCAAAGAAGCTTTCAGATAAAATTCCATTTAATCACCTTTTCTAAATATGAAATGATGGTAAATTGTGTAAAAATAATTAAAGTTTGTCTAAGAATGATCTAAGATTACTTAAAACAAATAGAATACCTAAAACACTCTGGGATAAATCTTTCGTTTTTGACAAAATAGGCGTTATTATATACGGCTTAGGATTTAGTAGACATATATAGACACTTAAAAGAAATGAGGAAAGAATTGAAAATTAATATAGATAAAAAGGAGAAATACTTATGCAGACCATTGATTATGAAGAATATATCAAAAATCTCGACATATATTATGAAAATGTCGTAAAGAAAGAAACACCGGAAGAATCAAGAAAAAAATTAATTGATGCGGGTGTCTTGGATGAAAACGGCAAGAAAATCATAAGACACGGAGTTCAATGGTAATGTACACCAAGCTTCCGAATTTAATTTTAGGATTTCACGGCTGCTCGGAAGAGACATGTCAAAAAATATTAAAAGAAAATGAAACTTTGCGTCCCAGTACGAATTCATATGATTGGCTAGGTCATGGAGTCTATTTTTGGGAAAATAATTATGATCGCGCTTTAGAATGGGCAAAAAATCATTATTCCGAGAATTATGGAGTCATCGGTGCAGTTATTGATTTGGGATATTGCCTGAATTTATCAGACAGCCGCTCAATCGGCATATTAGAAAGAGGATATGATATGCTCACATCACGGCTGAGCTGTGACATTCCAAAAAATAGAGGTAAAAAGGGAAATGACATTTTGCTTCGTGATTTAGATTGCGCTGTCATTCAGCAAATCCATATTTACAATGGAGAAGCAGGTGTAAAATTATTTGATTCTGTTAGAGGATTGTTTATTGAAGGCGAGCCTGTTTATAATGGCTCAGGATTTTTTAATAGAACCCATATTCAAATATGTGTACGAAATCCAAATTCAATTAAAGGGTATTTCATGCCGCTAAATGCTGACAAAAAATATCCGCTGCCATAATTAAAAAATCAGTATTCCCGAATTACTCTTTGCTTTTTTCATCAGCTGCTTTTTTCACGCGGACCGCACCGTCTGCATTCATCAGCAAATCATCAGCAGTCGCAAGAACAGATCCGATTTTATCGGATTCCAGAGAAATTTCAGCCGAGCCGTTTAAAACAATGGTTTTGGTTCCGTAAAGATTATCGGGTGCCAAAGAGACCACTAATTTTTCAGACATTTTATCTGCTTTTTCAACATCGGTTTCTTCAATAAAACGAATCGTTCCTGTCACTTGAACAGCCGGTCCGCCTTTTTTTGATTTTATTGGAGAATTTGAAGAGGAGAGTTGTTCACCGACGATTTCATTTAATTTATTCATGAAACCTTCAACAACATCTTTGCCGGGAGGTAAAAGTCCGCCGGATGCAATATTGTGCCCGCCGCCGCTGCCGCCGACACTTTCTGCCGCCGCTTTAATAGCAACGGACAAATCGAGACCGGATTTGATTAAACCACGTGTGCCGCGCGCAGAAATACGGGTGACGCCTTCGTTTTCATTCAGGCAGACAAATGGTTTTTCGGGATTGATATAACGTATAAAAGTTGTAGAAATGTTGCCGGCCGAATGCAAATCTTTGCCATAAATATAAGAAACATTGGACATCGCTTTTGCTGTCGGCAAAACCAAAGAAAGATTTTTGACAAGCGTTTCCTGAATGTTGCGGTAAGTTGCATAACACTTGTCGAGAACGGAACTGTCGCCTAAACAAAGCGCAATCGCCGCTTCAAAATCATCATCTTTGCTGCAGCTGTCTAAAATGCCGGACAAATCAAAAACGTTTTCAACCAACTGATTTTTGAGATAATAAATTTCGCCCACCGCCGCTTCAACGGCATCGGGACTGTTAAGAGGCGCTAATTTTGCCAGAACGGCATCGCACAGCAGAGTCATTTCGTCATCGGTTAAATCATGAATGTTTTTATTTTCATCCAAATTCAAACCGGCTAAAAAGGAACGGATTTCATCGGGCTTTCCCGTAATATCCAAATACGGTTCCGTTGTCCGCATAAAAACATCAAATAAACTGCCATCGCCGACTTTCAAGCCGTGACGAGCGACAACAACGCCGACTTCCTTCGCCTCTTCTAAAATAGCGGCGTTCGCGGCAACCATAAGCTGGCGGTCACCAATCATTCCGGCAACAGCCAATGAAGACAAATCCGCATTTTCATCCCGCATCGCCCGAGCCGTTAAATAAGAAACGCCGGCGCCGGAAATCATATATGAGCCTTCAAGACCGACCAGCATCGGATTGACGACAACTTTGGCAGGAGATTTACCGACAGGAACATGATGATCTAAAATAACCATCGGATTCGGCAAAACTTCTAAAAATTCAGATTGACCGCTGCCGATGTCACAAAAAACGATTAAAAAATCTTCAGGAAAAGAAGACGCTAAAACAGAAACAAGTGACGCGTCCAATTTGGGAAATATTTTATGATAATAAGTTATGCCTTCGCGCTTGAAAGCCTGAATCATAATGGCGGCGCTTGTCAGTCCGTCCGAATCGTTATGTGTTACCAAACAGACATGCGAATGCTGCTTAATAAAACGCGCCGCTGAATCCGCGTGTTTTTTAAGATGTCTGATTTTTTCCGATTCGGGCATGGACTGATAATTTACCATAATGTCACGTGTTGAATTTTGATTATACTTTGTGTTCGTCTCATTTATAATTTAGGGTCAGTTTTGACCGGCTGCAGAAGATTAAAATTTGATCAGCTGCTGCAACCGCAAATTCAGTCAACTGCAGCAACCGCAAATTCAATCAGCTGCTGCAACCGCAAATTCAGCCAGCTGCAGCGACAGCAAATTCAATCAGCCGCAGCGACAGCAATTTGACTGCTTATGCGCCCATCGTAGGCACATAAACAAACAGACCGACTAAATAAACAATGTAAACGAGAGCGATCAAAGCGCCCTGCCAGCGTGTAATCTTCTTTCTGTAGCCGAACACTGCCACTAAAACAAACAGCAACATCATAAAGATGTAATCATAACGGAGAAGTTGGCTGTTGACGGTTAAATCAACGAACATAGACGAAACACCGAGAATCATTGTGATGTCTAAAATATTGGCGCCGACAATGTTTCCGATTGAAAGGTCCTGATATCCTTTTCTGAAAGATGTGACGGCTGTAATAATTTCAGGAAGAGATGTACCGATTGAAACGAGTGTTAAACCGATAATCAATTCGGGAATGCCGAGTTGGTGTGCGATTTCAGTACCGTATGTGACAACGAGACGGCTGCCGCCAACGACAAAAACAGCACCGACGAGGAACATTAAGATATCCAAATAAGTGTCTTTAATTTTGATTTTTGCCCAGATTCCTTTGCGGGGAGCGGGAGTGTCGTCTTCTGCTTTTTTGGGTTGCTTTTTCTGATCCCAATAAGTGAAAATAATGTAAGCGGCAAAGAGAACGAGTAAGATTAAACCGTTCATTTTTGTGATGACGCCGTTCCAGCTGAGAATGAATAAAACGCCGCCTGATAAGAGCATAAGGAGCGCTTTGACGTTGAAACTCTTGTCATCAACGGCGACTGTTTTCATTGCGACAATGAAACCGATTGCAATACCAATGTTGCAGATTGTTGAACCGACAGCGTTGCCGATTGACAGATCAGCCTGACCGTTAAGCGCAGCCATGAAGCTGACTAAAAATTCAGGCGCGGTTGTCGCGAAACTGACAATTGTCGCACCGATAACGGCTTTTGGGATGCCGTAGCGTTTGGAGATGTTAACGGCCGCTTCAACGAACCAATCGGCACCGAATGCGATTAAAGCTAAGCCGGCAATAAATAAAACATATACTAAAAGACCTTCAATAGTCATTTTTTAATCCACCGATTTTCTAAACATATCATTCCGCTAAACCTTACTGGCGGGAACACTTCAAAGCGGAATGAATTTCATAAGAATTATACGAGAATAATAAAGAGAATCCTACAGAAAAAACATTGCATATAAGTATGACGTTTGCAGAAAAGTAAAGGACTATTATATATAAAAAGGTGCTAATAAAATGATTAAAAGATAATCAGAAGATTAATTTGCAGACCTGTGAAAGAATAAATACGTTTTGGAGAATGAAAATGTCTGAAACTGACACAAATCAAAAAGAAGCACCGGAAATTGAAAATGTTGAAATTCCTGTTGCCAAGGAATCTGATAAGGTTGGACTGCCTCCCGGAACTTTGATTTATGTGGACGATGACGGCAAAGATGATGAAACGCTGAAAGGAAAAAGCATCATTCGCCTGATACAGTACAATGAAGCGGGATATGCAGAAAAACGGATTCATGATGCTGAAGAAATAAGGTCTTTGGATTTGAACGGCGACAAAATCACTTGGATTCAGATGTCTGGTCTTTGGGATATTGAAAATGTTCGAAAGATCGGAGAAATATTCCAAATTAACGCTTTGGTTCTGGAAGATTTGCTGAATATGGAACAGCGCCCGAAAATGGAAGAATATGATAACTTTTTCTTTACGGTATTAAAACAGATTTGGTTTGATGAGGAAAGTAAATCGGTTAAAGATATTCAGATAAGTATTATCACGTTCGATAAGCTTGTTTTAACATTCTGTGAAGAAGAAACGCGTGTTTTTGGAACAATTATTAAGAGAATAAAGAAAGAAGACGGTCGAATTCGAAAATACGGTTCGGATTATTTGACGTATGCGTTGACTGACATTATTGTAGATCACTATTTCTATGTCTTGGAAGGGTTTGAAGAATGGTTAGACGATGTGGAAAAGCGAATTATTAAGAAAGCTGACAAGGAAGGAGTGGAAGAAATCAATCGCCTTCGCCATGAATTATCATCATTTAAAAAGATATCCTGGCCGTTGATTACAGTTACCGAGAAGTTGGAAAAAAGTGATTCAAAACTGATTAAGAAACAAACACGAGTCCTTTTCCGCGATGTGTTTGATCATATCATCAGAATTACAGAATCCATCGAAACCGATCACGAAATTTTGACAGGAATCTATGATTTGTACACGACAGGTATTTCAAATCGCCTGAATGAAACAATGCGGATTCTGACAGTGATTTCAACAATATTTATTCCGCTGACGTTTATCGCCGGCGTTTATGGTATGAATTTCAGATATATGCCGGAATTGTATTGGGAATACGGGTACTATGTTTGCTTGATCCTAATGGCGGTTATCGTTATTGTAATGATTATCTTTTTCAGAAAAAAAGAATGGATTTAATATTCTGAAAACAGTATTGGCAAAAAAATCAGAACATATTTATACAGTTGTGTGTTTTTTAGGTAGTTAAATGCTCTCCGCTTATCGGCATGCGGAGTACAAATAAATGACCGAGACCAAATGCTCTCCGCTAACCGGCATGCGGAGCCTAAAAAATAGCCGGAATTTTTTTATTTGGGTTATAAAAATACAATTCGTTTTTTTAGTTATATTAAAAATGCTGCGGATCGCGCGCGGCGGACATTATTTATTACTGCGGCGGCAGCCGCAAAAATCGCGAAGCGATTTTCAAATGCAAACCACCCTCCCACTGCAAAACAGAAACCTGACCCCAACCGGAAACAAACACCTTCCCATCTGCAATTATTTTTGCGTTCGGCAGGTGCATATAATAAAAGAAAAAGAATGAAAAAACGTACCTGAGTTTTAACGATTTAAAAAATGATGGGAACCGCGCGCGGCGACAACCGACGCGGATCAGGAACGAGAGGATTGATTCAGAATTTGAACATCCAAACAGATATTGTATTGATGCGGCGCGTAAGACCGTACATTTCTTTTTTCCAAAACTTTAATTGATCGGCTTTGTTTTTCTGCCGCTTCTTGTATGAGAGCGATAGAGCCGTCAAACAAATCATCATCAGATGTCATGGCATAATAATGAATAACGCCGCCGGATTTGCAGATGGAAACAGCCGTGTCCAAAAAATCATAAGCGTTGTGCGGCAGATTCATAATGACATGATCGCCGGCGCCTTTGTATTTTTCAGCAAGGAAAAGCGCATCTTCGTTCAAAGCGATAACGTTTTCAACTTTATTGAGAGCGATATTTTCTTTTAAAAGCTCAACCGCGGCTTCATTTTTATCATTTGCAATAACTTGCGCCGGCTTGGCGTGTTTGGCAATAAGAATGCTGTAAGGGCCGACACCGGCAAACATGTCAATAACGACATCTTCTTCTTTGATTTGAACCACAATGCGATGACGTTCGGTGGACAGGCGCGGCGTAAAATAGGCGCGCGCTAAGTCAACTTTGTATTTGCAGCCGTATTCCTTGTGAATAGTTTCAGTTTTGTTAACGCCCGCAATAAATTCCAAATCCCGCGTTCTGAATTCGCCGGAAATCGGACCTTTGGAAAGCAAAACAGTTTTCACAGCGGGATGAGCCGTCAAAATCGCATCGGCAACCGCAGAAATGTTCTTAGCGGAAACAGAGCCGGAATTAGAACTGAAATCAGAATTAGAACTCAATTCTGAATTAGAGCCCAATTCGGAAGGAAGAGAATCGGACTCGTCAGAGATTTTGTCATCCAAAACAGCAATGTCGCCGATGATTTCATAAGCGACAGAATAGCCTAAGAGATCATAAACGGTCGGCGCCTTTTTCTGAGTTTCAAAAAAAACGTCTTTGTTATAAGGCATCGCGAACGTGGTTTTATCAGAAGGTTTAGCGACGCTGTCAAGAAGATATTCAAAGCGCTGATTAATTGCCAGCCGTTCTTCTTTCTCAGGATACCTCACCAGCGGCAGATAAAGAAAAATATCATCGGCAAAAGGTTTGCAGCCGTGTTCCAATAAACCGAACTCATCTAAAACGCGGCGGCAGGTTTCGCCGTCGACTTTGCGGGCGCGAAAAGCCGTTCTTAAAACTTTTTCATCACCGTTAGAACTGCCGGCAGAACTGCTTTTTGTATTATTTGTATTGTTTGAATCCGAAAATTGTGTCATGGTTATCGTTATGGTATCGTTTTATAGCCGATGCTTTTGTTTTATCGCCAAAGATGGCATTAAATTTCAACGCTGTCGTTTTTTCGTTATGTTATCGCTATCTTGTTTTTTTTGTTTTGTTTATTTTGTTTATTTTTGTTTTGTTTATTTTTGTTTTCTGTAAAAGCGGCCTGTAATGACATCTTCTTTGGAGACGCCTGTGCATTGGTATCTTTGTTTTCCTTTCGTCAGCGGTGTCCAATTAATAGCTTTTTGCGGGCACCAGTTGATGCAGGCGAAACACATTTCGCAATGATGAAGGAAAACGGGAAGTTCTGCCGTTATTTTGACATTTTGAACAGGGCAGACATCGCGGCAGGTACCGCATTTGTTGCAGCGGCTGTTGACTGAAAATTTCTTGTCGAGTTCCGGAATTTTGCGGTACATAGGGTTAAATCCAAGCCATGCAACCGGTTTTGCAATAATGTCCGGCGTTTCTTTATCGAAATGCGCTGTCTTTTTTTGAACATTTTGTCCGATTTGCTGAGTTTTTGCTTCAGCCTTTTTGAATGCTTTTTCAACCGATGCTTTGGATTTCGTTTTCGGAAGAACAATGAAATTGGAAACAAGAGGAATAACATATCCGGCGGACAGCGCCATCCCTTGTTTCAGCATTATATTTTTGATAACGGTTAAGGGTTTTCCCGGCATCATGCCGCAGGTTGCGACAGCATATATGTAATCGGCTTTAGGCATTTTTCGGAGAAATTCAAGAACAATGCGCGGCGGCTTAAACATGTAAACCGGAAAAACAATTCCGACAGATTCCGGAACGGCGTTGGACGTTTCATTTGAACCGGCGGACTGATTGGAATTATTGGAGTTGTCAAAACCATCAGAACTGTCACCCTTAGAACTGTCAGAAGCCTCAGCTGCCGCCTGCAATTCGGCGGCCAGGTCCGGTGTGATTGGAATCAATTCGGAATTGGGAAGTGATTCGGCGAGTTTTCGGGCAATCTGAAGAGAATTGCCTGTTGCTGAAAAATAGTAGATTCTATGTGTCATAATGACGCCTCTCTCTTAAAATAAAACCCCTTAAATACAACCCTTCTATTTGAAAATAATTATTAAAATGAGTTCTTGCTTTTATTTCTTTGCTTTTTCGGATTATTATAAAAAAGGAACGCGTGAATTTTTAATACAGGAACTGCCGTAAATAGAAATCTCATTTAAAAGGCGCAGATAAAATGACAGTGAAAATATCAGTTTTAGTTTCCGGCAGAGGCACTAATTTACAATCCGTGATAGACGCTATCGAAAACGGCGAAATTAAAAACGCTGAAATCGCCTGTGTCATCAGCGACAAGGAAAATGCGTTCGCGCTCAGCCGTGCCAAAACTCACAACATTGAAGGTATTTTCATCAACCCCGCTGATTTTTCATCCCGTCAGGAATACGATGACAAAGTGCTCGAGATCCTAAAGGAAAAGGAAACAGACCTTGTTTTGCTTGCCGGCTACTTAAGAATCATCAGCGATTCCCTCATCACCGCCTACAAAAATAAAATCATCAACATTCACCCATCTCTCCTCCCATCGTTTAAAGGTTTAAACGCTCAAAAACAAGCCATCGAATACGGCGTCAAATTTACAGGCTGTACCGTTCACTTTGTGGAACCGGATTTAGATGCCGGTCCGATTATCATGCAAAAAATTATTCCTGTTTTAGACACAGACGACGCTGAAACCTTAGCAGAGCGCCTTTTGGTTGAAGAAAACAAAGCGTATCGCGAAGTTGTGAAGCTTTTTGTTGACGGGAAACTGGAAGTGAACGGCAGGAAAGTAACGATAAAGGAATAAAAACAAACCAGATTCTTTTTTGATTTGTTTTTAATCTCTTTTTTTTTAAACGAACTAAACCCAACCTAACCCAACCCATGTATTTATTTCATTAAAATCCCGGGTTGCCTCAAATTTTCATTTTCGAATGGAGCGAAGCGGAAAGAGAAAAGGGAAATTTGAGGAATACTCCATTAATAGAGGTACATATGGAAAAGAATAGAGATTGCTGCTAACTGCAACACCTAACTGTTTCCATTGCTAACTGCTGCTGTTGTCATTATTATTGCTAACTGCTGTCACTGTCACTACTAACTGCTGTCACCTCCAATACTAACTGCAACCACTGTCACTACTAACTGCTGTCACTGCCAATACTAACTGCGGCCACTGCTATTACTAACTGCAACCACTGCCATTACTAACTGTAACTTTCAACTGTTTGCGTACCATATGCATCTGCCTTCTTTTAGAGTATTCCGTTCGCTGACGCGAACGTGCCATATTTACCTACCGTTTCTGTTTGCACTGTTACCTTACTGTTTCTGTTTGCACTGCTACCTTACTGTTTCTGTTTGCACTGCTACCTTACTGTTTCTGTTTGCACTGCTACCTTACTGTTTCTGTTTGCACTGCTACCTTACTGTTTCTGTTTGCACTGCTACCTTACTGTTTCTGTTTGCACTGCTACCTTACTGTTTCTGTTTGCACTGCTACCTTACTGTTTCTGTTTGCACTGCTACCTTACTGTTTCTGTTTGCACTGCTACCTTACTGTTTCTGTTTGCACTGCTACCTTACTGTTTCTGTTTGCACTGCTACCTTATCGCTTCCGTTTGCTGCAGCCCGCCGCGCGCGAACTGCACCAATTTTACAAATTTGAAAAAAGAAATGGACGGTTTTTTGAAAATTAAAAAGAAAAAGAAAGAGGAATTTTTGAAGATAAATAAAAAACAATCACAAAATTTCAATCAATTCTCCGATAAAATAACCGGGCGTTGCCTCAACGATTTTAATTCTGGCATTCATTCCGGGCTTTAATCCGGCTTCGTTCAAAACGACAGGCTTGTAGTCAGCGGTTCTGGCGAGAACGCCGCTTTCTTTGCCGTATTTTGAGATAAAAACATCCTCGATTTTTCCGATTCTTTGGTTTTTCGTTTCCTGTTTCAGCTTATCAGTGACTTCGGTCAGCTCCTTGGAGCGGGCGGTTAAGATTCGGGAATCCAAATTTCGAAGCGGGAAAGCTTTTGTTCCGGGGCGGGGAGAGTATTTGGAAATATTAATTTTATCGGGTTTGTACTTTTGAACCCAATCAATTGTTTTTTCAAAATCAGAATCGGTTTCACCGCAAAAACCGACAATAATATCGGTAAAAAGCGTCAAATCCGGGAAACGTTCCTTAAACGCAGCGATAATTTCATCAACGGTTGCCATTGAATAATGTCGATTCATTGTTTTTAAAACATCTTCTGAAGCCGATTGAATCGGAATATGCAGGAATTTGTAAATCTTCGGATGGTCAAAAGCGTCAACCAATTCCGGCAGAATCGGCTTTATCGAAAAAGGATTCATCATGCCGACACGGATTTTAAAGTCGCCCGGAATTTCTGCGATTTGCTTCAAAAGATCCGGCAAACGCATTCCGTGATAAGGAGATTTGGAACAGGGATCGGGATCAGAACCGAGATCAGAGCCGGCAGTAAAATCCATACCATACTGACTGTCGTCTTGGGATGTCAGCCAAATTTCAGAACAGCCTTCTGCAACAGCGGTTTTGACATCTTCGACAATTTCATTTGGCGGAAAAGAAATGAGATCGCCGCGCGCGAGACGAACGATACAATAAGAACAGCCGAAACGGCAGCCGGTTGAAATCTGACAGATATGAATGTTATCATGATACCGGACTTTCGGAAGATTCAAAAAACCCTCGGGCGGCTTTGATGAAATTCGGACAGGAATGTAATTGTGATTATCGGAAAGGGCGGAATCGTTTGATTCATTCGATGAAGAAATGCCATCAATTCCAATTTTATTTTGAATCTTTAAAAGCACATCCTGTAAACCGTTGACGGAACGGACGCCGACAATGTAGCTTTCAGGATTTGCGTTCAAAATCAGATCCAATTGAACTTCCGGCATGCAGCCGCAGACGATAACATCTTTGCCGCGCTCACCGAAACTTCTGATTTTGTAGAGAATTTTCTGCTCGGTTGTGTACTTGACAGTACAGCTGTTGCAGACATAAACATCCGCCTCATTTTCATTTGTGAATTCAAAACCCAAATTCCGAATGATACCGCGCATCGTTTCGGCTGACGCCTGGTTGGCAGAACAGCCGAATGTTTCAAAATAAATCTTCATAATAAAATTCTAAAATTGAAAAATTATAAAATTGGTGATCGATATTTTTTGAGATCAACCAATCAGACTGAAAACGATTTGTTTTCCTTATCCTTGACATAAACACTTTGCGTCACGCGAACGACACCGGAACTGCCGACTAAAATGCTGGTCATACAGGCATCGCCGCCGCCGAGAAGTTTCGTTCCTTTCATGAACGGACCGTCTGTGACCGCGGTTGCCGCGAAAATAACATCTTTTCCGGGAACCAAATCGTTTGTTTCGCGGATTTTGTGAATATCGTTTTCGGAAATTCCCATTTTAACAAGGCGGGGCAGTTTTTCAGCGAGTTCTTTTAAAATTTCGTCTTCAGTTTTTTCGTTGGCAACGCTCGGTAAAACAAGGCGCCCCGTGATTTTGCCGCCGAGACCTTTCAGCGCGCTTGCCGTTAAAACAGCTTCACCGGAGCCGCCGGCTCCCATAACCATGTCAACGCCGGAATCTTCAAAACAAGTCATAACGCCCGGGAGCAAGTCGCCGTCGGGAATTAATCGAACGCGAGCGCCTGCCGCGCGAACATCTCTGACAATATTTTTGTGTCTGTCGCGGTCTAAAACAACAACGACCAAATCTTCAATTTTCTTGCCGAGCGCCTTTGAAACGATCGTTAAATTCTGAAGAATCGGCGCGTCCAAGCTGATTTTTTCACCAGTTTTGGATTCTTTTTCATACTTAACGACTTTCGGACCGACAACGATTTTATCAAAATAGATATCGGGACCATAAAAAATACCGTCCTTTTCAGCCATAGACATAACCGCAACAGATCCGTTCACGTCATCCGCTGCCAGATTTGTACCTTCCAAAGGATCGACCGCGATTTCAACGACAGGACCGTTCCCGGTACCGACTTCTTCACCGATAAAAAGCATCGGCGCTTCATCTCTTTCGCCTTCCCCGATCTTGACCGTTCCTTTCATGTCAATATGATTCAGAACGCGGCGCATGGCTTCAACCGCCACATGATCAGCGTATTTGCGGTCGCCCTTTCCAACCTGGTAAGCGGAAGCAACGGCGGCAGCTTCAGTAATTTGAATTAAAGGTAAAGACAAGTTTCTCTCAATCGGGCCTGCGGCGGCCATCATTTCTTCTGTTGTTTTCGGATGCGGCATTCTAAATCACTCACAATGAAATTCTTAAAATGGTTTTTAATAGGATTGTTCATAGTTAAAAGTTTTCAAGAATTAGGATAGATAAAATTCGGGGTGGATTTTTGAGTTCGATGAAAGCGGAAGTGGATTATGGAGTTTGATAAAAATGGCGGCATTCGCGCGCGGCGGCTGCAAAATTAGTGACAGTAGGCAGCAGCGGCAGCAGGCAACAGTAGCAGCAGTGAACAGAATCGGTTAGGTACATATGGCACGTTCGCGCCAGCGAACGGAATACTCAAAAAAAAGGCAGATACATATGGAAAGCAGACACCTGATAGCAGTAAGCAGAGCAGATACATATGGCAACAGGCAGCAGAAAATAAAATCAGCGCGTCACATCGACCAGAGCAACACGTTCCATAATCAGATCTTTCAGGCGATTGTCACCTGCAGCTGATAATTCTTCGTCGGTAATTCCGAATTGTTTCATTAAAAACGGCTTTTTTTCTTCAATCGTCAAATCAGCGCTTTCTTTCAAGCTAAATTCCAATTTAAACGCATTTTCCGCGTTTTCTAACAATTCCTTAGAATCGCCGAATAAAACGAAAATAGAGCGGTTTTCGCCCTGAATTAAGCCCATTGAAAATGACTTGTCAATCTTTCGCTGACCGGAAGAAAAACGAAGCGTTTCGAGACTGATATCTTTTGCTTGATTGACATGATTTTCAAAAGCAAAGCGAGCGCGATAAATTGAGAAAAGCAAATGGTCTGTGTCGATGATTTTTCGGGTATCAAAACCTTGAATTTTGATGTTGTATTTTGATGAAAAATCATTTAATGATTGTAAAAAAGCAGGAAGATCAGAAATCGTGACTGACCCGGAAACAATTTGAACAGCATTGTGATTCATAGAACCAACCTGTTCTGTAACAAATATTATTCCATTGAGTTCGCACAATAAAATGAGTTAAAATTAGTTTGTGGTGCGAGGGATGGGATTCGAACCCACGAACTCCTACGAGACTAGGCCCTCAACCTAGCGCCTTTGACCGGCTGGGCAACCCTCGCACAATGAAATATATTCGAAAACGAACAAAGCCAAAAATACGATTTATCGTATATAAAGGTGTTGTTATGGTTTTCAGTTTTTGTTTTAATAGAATGAACTGTAACGGCGAAGCCTAAAAATTGCGAAGCGATTTTCTGCAAACACCTGTTACAAGCGGAATTAAAAATCGTGAGCTGTCCGGAGGACAGCGGAGCGATTTTTTTTACAAGTCCTTCAAAATGTCGGAAAATTCCTGAGCACGTCCTTTGATGACATCGGCGGCCTTTAAGATCAATTCTGAGGAAGAATAAGATCCGTCGGATTCCAATGAGAAAACAAAGGTGTGCTGATCATACGTCACATTTAATGTCGGGTCGGTCAAATCAAAAATATGTCTGACATTACCGCATTTGACGCATTTCAATTCATCTTTTTCCGTTAAATTTTCAATACTGCGCGCCATAAAAACAGCGTGCTCGGGACATTCAACAATTGTGCTGCCGCACTCAGGGCACGGTTCAACAGTTACTGTCGGAACGTGTTTGTAACCGCAAGCGACACCGGCCTGCCAGCGGACATGGTCGCGTCCGTAGCCGACATGAGCGATTGCTTCAAGCATCACACGCTGTCCTTCTTTAAGTTCGACAATCGGAATTTTTTCGTCAGCGGGACGAACTTTCGGGTCGGCAGAAATGAAGTCGCCGGAATAAACCATTCTCGGACCTTCAACATCCAAACGCAAAGAAACTTCACAGTTCGGACAGCCTGCGCCGTCAACAGCGCCGCATTCACATTCAGACTGCGGAACATAATCAGAATCCGTTGTCAAAGGAACGAGCGCAAGACGGAGGCCGAGCTGCTCGTCATAAAGAACGGAAGTGTTGTCATACAAATTCACGTATTCAATTGCAAGCGTCGGAACGTCTGCAATCATTGCGCGCCGAATACCGTTTGCAAAAGCGGGGTTCGTTCCCGTGAGGACAAACTTCGCCGAGCCTTTGGACAACTCGATAATATCAATATCCATCTTATTCACCTGAGTTCCAAAAATAGAAAAAATCAATAAAAAGAAAGAGATGAATGAAAATCATTTAAATTCATTCAAATCTGTTCGTTTTTGATTGATGTGTTTTGTTAATATTTAAACTTAACAAACCTTAAACGCGGTGTTTGCCGCCTTTGGGTCTGGTACCGTCGTGGGGGATCGGCGTCACGTCTTCGATTCTGCCGATGCGGATACCTGCACGGGCAAAAGCACGAATTGTTGCTTGTGCGCCGGGACCAGGGTTTCTGTGTTTGTTACCGCCGGGCGCTCTCACTTTAATGTGGATGCCGGTGATTCCCTTGTCCTTTAACTGTTCCGCAAGTTGGTTTGCCATCTGCATTGCCGTGTAGGGTGAACTTTCGTCACGGGCCGCTTTAACAACCATACCGCCTGAAGATTTGGCGATGGTTTCGGCACCGGTCAAGTCAGT
>JAJDHP010000018.1 GCA_030266245.1 Methanimicrococcus sp. OttesenSCG-928-J09 | reverse complement strand
TTTTCTTTCGCGCCTTCTTGTATTTCGAATGGTTTGAATCCGTCAGTTTTTTATAGAACTTTTATCAGTTATTTGTTAGATTTCTATTTGAAATTTCATCTTTTTCAAGCGAATTCTGTTTTTTAAAACACTTCGATACATCTTGAAAATGAATTTTTGTAACAGCGCGGTGAAATCGCTGTGATTTTATTATTATTCTTATCAGTTTACATTTATACATTATACAAATAATATCAGGAGACATATTAATGGCAAAAACAGGTCCGATTATTGTCTTAGATCCCGGAAAAGAAAGAACAAAGGGAAATGAAGCGCTTTTTATGAACATTAACGCCGCAAAAGCGGTCGCCGGCCTCGTTCAAAGCACGCTCGGCCCCAAAGGCATGGATAAGATGATGATCAACAAATTAGGTGTTGTCAGCATGACCAATGACGGCGCTAACATCTTAAAAGACATTGGCATCGAACATCCGGCCGCAAAAATGATCGTTGAAGTCGCACGATCGGTTGAATCTACTGCCGGCGACGGTACAACCAGCTCAGTCATTCTTTCCGCTGCGCTTTTGGACAAAGCTGAAAAATTGATTAAAAAAGGAATTCACCCGACTGCAATCATTAAAGGTTACAGAATTGCCGAAGAAAAGGCTTTGGAAATTTTGGAAAAGGAAGCCGTTTCTGTTGCAAAGGGCGACCGCAAAGATATTTTGAAGAAAGTCGCGATGACTTCCATTACCGGCAAAGCGCCTGATGTTCACAAAGAGCATTTGGCTGATGTTTGTGTCAAAGCCGCTGAAATCGTTGAGGAAGACGGTTTTGTTGATGTCCGTACCAAAATTATCCGCGTTGTCGAGCTTCAGAGAAGAACCGAAGAAACGGAAGTCATTGAAGGCATCGCGTTAAATACAGGCGCGCTCAGCAGAAAAGCACCGAAAAGAATTGAAAACCCGAAAATCGCTATTTTGGATGCTGAAATCGCGGCCAACAAAACAAAGGCAAACTCCACGATGGTTGTCAGTTCACCTGAAGAACGCCAAAAAATTATCGAAAGCGAGAGGCAGTCTCTCATTGATATTGCCAAAAAGATCGTTGATTCCGGCGCAACCGCTGTCTTTTCAACGAAGTTGGTTAAGTCTTCTGTTTTGGAATATTTTGAAAAGCACGATGTTTTCGTTTCCCGTCCGATGGAAGAAAAAGACATTGAAAACGTGTCTTACGCGACCGGCGCAAAAATCGTCCGCAATCCCAAAGAATTTTCTGAGGCAGATTTGGGCGGCGCCGACTTATTGGAGCGCGACACAAGAAACGGCGGCGGAAAAACTTACATCCGCGGCGGTCACAATTCAACAGTCGCAACCATTGTCGTTCGCGGCGAAACACTTCAGCACGCTGACAATGCCGACACTGCACTCGATGATGCACTTTGGGTGATTAAATCTGTCATCGAAGACGGTAAAATTGTTGCAGGCGGCGGCGCAGCAGAAATTGAAACTGCGCTCGGACTTGCTGCTTACGCACCGAAAGCCGGCGGATATGACCAGCGCGTCATTGCCGCTTACGCTGACGCTTTGGAAGAAATCCCGAGAACTTTAATCCGCAACGGCGGTTTAGATGTTATTGATTTGTCCTTAGCGCTTCGTGCCGAGCACTCCAAAAACAAGAATGCTGGCATTAATGTGTACACTGGAAAAGTGACGGATATGCTTGAAGAAGGCGTTGTCGACCCGTACCGCACCAAGGTCAACATGGTTAAAGCGGCAACAGAAGCGGCAATCATGATTCTCAGAATTGATGACATGCTCCGCGCGACAACAACCCGCGAAATTCCGGATGCGCCGCCGCAGCACTTGGCTGCTTCCTACAACGGAATGGCGCCGCCGCAAATGAATGAACGCAGATAATAAAAATTTGAATTTATTCGATTAAATAAGCAGAAGACATTTGTCTTCTCTTCTTTCTTTTTTTAAGTTGTTTTTTTATTTTTGTAAATTTACGGTTTGTTTTCTCAGATTTGTAAATTAGTGTTTTGTTTTCTCAATTTTTGAAAAATCGTGTTTTGTTTATCTCTAATTTTGTAATAGTGCGGCAGCTCGCGCGCGGCGGCCGGTGGCAGACTGCAGTAAATGGAAGCTGATGGTAGCCGGCGGCAGCAAACACCTCCCTCCCACTGCAAAACGGAAACCTGACTCCAATCGGCAGCAAACATCTCCTCCAAGTGGAAAGCGGAATCGGCAAGGTAGCTGTAGTAATTATTTTTGCATAGGCAGGTGCATTATTATTGTTGCAAAATAAAACAAAAAAGTAAATCCGAATTGGACAACATAAAACTGAATTGGATAAAAGCGTAAAACAGAATGATCTGCAAAGTTGGAGGCATTGACAAAAATAATGTATTTCGTGTTTGATTATATTTTTCTTTTTTAATAACCTCTCCAAATTCGATTTCACTCACTTCGTTCGCGAAATCGAAGTTTGGAGGGGGGCTTCTTTTTATTGACAAAATGAAACATCGGTTTTTATTAAACTCGAAAAAAAAGAAACGCCGTTTTTCGATTAAAAGTTGTTTTTTTGATTTTGGAAAAGGGGCGTTTGGGTTTTGAATTTTTTAAAGGGATGTTTGGTTTTTCCGAAAATCCAAACAGGATCTGGGATTTTTATCTTAAAACCAAATCTCGCTTCTTCTATCTTTTTAAAAATGATGCGGGTCGCGCGCGCAATCGCCCGTCTGCAGAATGTATTCTTTCAAAAAAATCAAAATAAAAAAGATGAAATCGGACATCCGATTTCTGTTGTATTTTTAAAAATTATCTTAAATTCTGTCGAGGTTGATAACACTGACACTTTCCGCTGCGGGGATTGTGTTTAATGCATCTTCGACGGGTTCAATGCCGCCTTCATCGTCTTCGACGATAACAGTCACGATCAAAGCTTTTAAACCGAATGCAATGGGTTCTTCGACGATTTCGCCGTTGAGTTTTCCGCTTGCAGGGATAGCTGCTTTAATTGCTTCTTTGAGTGCGTTTAAGTCTGTGTCAGCATCTGCCGGCATAACTTTAATTGTTGCTGCAACACCGCTCATAATTTCACCTTTAGTTTTTTAATAAAATTTATTAATTTAAATTCTGTTCTGCTGTCCGGCTCGCTCAGGGTCCTACGAATCCGCATTTTGTGCATTCATAGGTGTTAGCGAGGACGCGGCAGCTCTGGCATCTTCCGATTCCTTCGCCGCATTTCGGGCAGGGGAATCTGACGCTTCCGTCTTCAACGAGATTCATGCCGCATGTTGTACAATTATCGACTTTTGTCATCTATATGTCTCCTGTTTGATTATTGATAAAATGAATAGAATTCAAGGGATTGCTTCAAACGTAAAAAACGCCGTGCAATCTGAATATCTGCAATAGTGTCTCTGAAAAGAGTATCTTATGATTTAAAGTTTATTGCAGAATTGTACTTTGTTAAAATGGAATTGCTGTCATTATTATTTTTAAAAATACGGACTTAGCTTATTTGTCGTCATGAAATTTGTACGGCTCGCGCGCGGCGGACTGCTTGCATTAAATGTATTCTGTGACAGGCTTTATTTGAAAAACGAATTTTATATGTCGGGGCTAAATTTTTAATAGTTGTATTTCTATCCTTTAAATTACTTTAACCGCCGGTTCGCCATAATTTACCGGCATTTTTTCGTATGTATTAATTATGATTCACACAAATGTCGTTTTCACACAACGAATAAGTATTCTACAGGTGGTGTTTTTTATCGCGCCGAGAACATATTCAAAGAAAAAAAATTCAACTTTTCCGTCATTCAAAGGTAAACCCTTAAAAAATAATTATCTCCGAACGTTTCTGATCTCATTAGGGATGGCGCTCTTTCTTGTATTCTCTTTATATGGGATTTACGGAATGATTGCCGAGCGGACAATTCCGATTCATATCGCGCTTGTCCTGCTGATTTTCGCCATTTTATTCGTTGTCGGATATGAATTTTTCAATTCCAAATTTGTTCGCCGAACAACAGCACTTGTCGTTGGATTCTTAGTCGCTTTCTGTTTGACTATTCTTATCCTGGCGCTCATCGAATTCATTTTAATGGCTTTTGCCGGCACAGTAACTGATATCGGCTGGGAAAAGTTTGTCATTGCGGTGGCATTTTGTTTGATTGCTTCCGTTATCATTTTGAAGTATTTCGAAAATTACTGATTTTTATCGGCTGCATTTGCAGCTGCATTATTTTGTTTTTATTTTTTATTCTTCTTTTTTCCCTCAAAAAATGCTCGATTTTTGTTTTTCTAATATTTAGGTTGCTTTTTTCAAATCTTTAAAAATGATGCAATTCGCGCGCGCAGCCGCTTTCATATTGCAATTGTATAGCTTCCAATTTTGTTTGGTTTTTATCTTTCCCATTTTTGTCTTATTTTTTCCATCTTACTTTTTCATCTTTTTATTTTTATTTCTCAAAAAATTAAGTTCTTTATCGATACTACCCTTTGGTTAGTATTTTTACCGACGTTGGTTATTTTGATAAAACTTTCAAAAATTCGATAATATTTATATACTATTAATTTATTCTATGCACTATCCAATTATTATTACTCTTAGGATTTTAGGATGAAAAACATGAATAATACAAAATACGAAGATGATGCCCTTCTCGAAGTCGATTCTGATGAATCGGACGACAGCGGGTCTTTCATGTCAGAATGCATCCCCGAAGAGGACGGCGATATGGGCTCTATTGATGGCGGCAATGATTCTGCTGCCGGTCAAGACGGCACACAAGCATCCGGTTCTTTAGCCGGAGAAAACGCTGCCTTACTAAAACGGGTAGAAGATTTAACTTCTGCATATCTTACACTTGCGGCAGACTTTGAAAATTACAAAAAACGCAACCAAAAGCACATGGAAGATGTCAAGAAATTTGCAGGCGAGCCGATTATGATTGACATGATCGAAGTGGCCGACAATTTCGAACGCGCCATCGCCTCTGCCGAAAAAGAAACGGCTGATAAAGAATCATTAATGGAGGGCGTTAAAAACACGTACCGCCAATTCATGACACTTCTTGGAAAACACGGTCTTTCCCGTGTCCCATCCGAACCCGGTACGGAATTTGACCCGCATCTTCATGAATCTGTTGCACAAGTTCCGACAACCGATTACCCCGACGAAACCATCATGAATGTTTTCAAGCCGGGGTACACATTGAATACGAAAGTTATTCGGCCTGCAACAGTGACGGTGTCAACATATCCTGATGAAGATTAATTCATACTTCAATTATTCTTACCAATATCATAAAATTAACAAAAACCTGAAATTCTAACTAAAACAGAATTCAAATTCAATCACAAAAACCAAACAAACCAAAAACAAAAATTTAAGCAAGTTAATTGAAAACGAAATTAAAGTTAAAAATTGAAACTAAAAGAAAAACAAAAATTGAAAATAAAAAACTGACTCTTAAAATTTCTTATCAAAAATAAATTAAAAACAAAGGTGAACAAATATGGCAAAAATCTTAGGTATCGACTTAGGTACAACCAACTCATGTATGGCAATTATGGAAGGCAGCGAACCTACCGTTCTCCCGAACGCAGAAGGCGCAAGAACAACACCCTCTGTTGTCGGCTTTTCTAAGAAGGGCGAGAAACTTGTCGGTCAAATCGCAAAAAGACAGGCTGTTTCTAACTCCAAAAACACTGTCCAATCCATTAAAAGACATATGGGTGACGCAAACTACAGAGTCACTTTAAACGACAAAGACTACACACCCCAGGAAATTTCCGCAATGATCCTTCAAAAATTGAAGACAGACGCAGAAGCTTACCTCGGCGAAACAATTACACAAGCCGTTATTACAGTTCCTGCTTACTTCAACGATGCCCAAAGACAAGCAACAAAAGACGCAGGAACAATCGCAGGCTTGGAGGTTTTAAGAATTATCAATGAACCAACAGCTGCAGCATTAGCATACGGTCTTGACAAAGAAGAAGGTTCTGCTGACCAGAAGATTCTTGTTTACGACTTGGGCGGCGGTACATTCGACGTTTCCATTTTGGAAATCGGGGACGGTATCTTTGAAGTTTTGTCCACCAGCGGTGACACACACCTCGGCGGCGATGACTTTGACAACAGAATCGTTGACTTCTTGGTGGCTGAATTTAAGAAATCCCACGGTGTCGACCTTTCCAAAGACTTGGCAGCTCTTCAGCGTTTGAAAGACGCAGCCGAAAAGGCAAAGATCGAACTTTCCGGCGTGACAACCACCAACATCAACTTACCGTTTATTGCGCTCGGTCCTGACGGCGACCAGCTCCACATGGACATCGACATCACCCGCGCGCAATTTGAAAAGATGACAGAAGATCTTCTTGACAAAACATTGGTTTCCATGCGCCAGGCATTGGAAGACTCCAAACTCGAAATCGACAAGATCGACAAAGTGATTCTTATTGGTGGTTCTACAAGAATGCCTGCAGTTGTTGATTTAATTGAAAAATTCACAACAAAGAAACCGTACAAGAATATTAACCCCGATGAAGCCGTCGCAGTCGGCGCAGCCATTCAGGGCGGTGTTTTGACCGGCGATGTCAAAGACATCCTCTTATTAGATGTGATTCCGCTTACACTCGGCATCGAGACGCTCGGCGGCGTTTCAACTCCGCTCATTGAGAGAAACACAACGATTCCGACCAAGAAGAGTCAAATCTTCTCAACCGCTGCCAACAACCAGACCTCTGTTGAAATTCATGTTCTCCAGGGCGAGCGCAGTGTGGCTTCCGGCAACAAAACGCTCGGAAGATTCATTTTAGACGGCATTCCGCCGGCACCCCGCGGCATTCCCCAGGTTGAAGTGACATTTGATATTGACGCAAACGGTATCCTCCACGTTGACGCCAAAGATCTCGGCACCGGCAAGAAACAGTCCATCACCATTCAGAAACCGGGCGGTCTTTCCGATGAAGAAATCGACCGCATGGTCAAAGATGCAGAACTTCACGCGGAAGAAGACAAGAAGAGAAAAGAGGAAATCGAAATCCGCAACAATGCAGACTCCCTCTTAAATGCAGCTGAAAAAGCTGTTTCACAAGCACCTGCTGATATCGGTATCACCGAGGAACAGAAGACTGCCGCAGAAACAGCTATGGAAGAACTCAAAACAGCACTTGAAGGCTCCGATATTGAAGCAATCAAAGCCAAATCCGAAGCCTTAGAAACAGCAGTTTACCCGATTTCGGAAGCGCTTTACAGAAAAGCCGCTGAATCTGCTCAGTCTCAAGATGCAGGCGCAGCACCCGAATACGAGGCACCGCAATCTGAATACACAGCAGCCGACGACAATGTTGTTGATGCCGAGTATGAAGAACCTGCAGAAGAATACAATGCAGAAGATGCTTATGACGCATCTGAAGAATCCGGTGAAGAAAAGAAGGAGTAAGCTGACAAGTAAGAAGTAAATTGGCAAGCAAGAAGTAAGCTGAAAAATCAGTGTGAAATTTGAAGAAATTATACTTGCAAAAAAGCAGCGTTCATCATTGATCTGCTTTTTTGCTTTTAATTTCTTATTATTTCTATTTCCATGATTGCTTCGATATTAATTTCATAACTTTACTGAGGCTTAAATTTTGATAACTTAAATTTTGATAACCATAACTCTAACTTTAATCTCTGCCGTCACTTATCATCTGTTTTACAGATTTGATCAAAAAATGCGGTACATCATAAGAATAAAGCTGCAGAGCTTTTTTGTTCTGTTTTAGTCTTTATTTCCTCACGCTTATTCGGCAGCGCACTAATTTCTATTCATTTGAAAACGCAAAAGACTTTTGCAAACCACATATCATGTAAACCACCCTGTAAAACCAAAAACCAATCAGTCAAATGAATCCATGAAATCGGTAACAATCGGTGCCGAATAATAAAAACAAACCACCCAAAAGCACAACAAAAACAAACCACCCAAAAGCACAACAAAAACAAACAAACCAAACAAAAACAAACAAATAAAACAACCCAACCAAAACCCCAATAAAACCCTCAAAACGAAATAAAAACATCCCAAAACGTATCTCAACCAAAATGTATTGCCCGATACAACTGAAAAATATCCGCCGGACGCTAATTTCAGCGGATATTTTTTCAATTGGGCAGATAATAATGGGATTATGACGTCAGTGTTTTTGGATAAATCCTGTGAATGCCTTTTTCGCATTCCTTCATTATAAATAATATCTGTAAAATTATTGAAATTGTTTATTCGTATTAGTTATTAAAACCTCAGAAATATCGTAAAATTGAAACAAATTGGAAATTTCTTAATTGTCCGATTTAATACAATTGTAAATTAAATTTTAAATTAAATTTTAAATTAAATTATTCTTTCATCATTTTCCGCATTATTTTTATTACATCATATTTTATCATACCAATTATTTCTATTACAATCATATATTACATATTTATCACACATTTATCGTACCTTTATCTATCACTCCATATCATTTATCATATCATTCATCATTATCAAAAAGGGCTTTTATGACAACGAAAAAAGATTATTACGAAATTCTCGGTGTTTCGAAGGACTCATCCGACGACGAAATCAAAAAGAGCTACCGCAAGCTTGCGATGCAATACCATCCGGATAAAAATCCTACCCCTGAGGCCGAAGAAAAGTTTAAGGAAATTTCAGAGGCTTATGCCGTTTTATCTGATTCTGAAAAACGCTCTTCTTATGATAAATTTGGTCATGCCGGATTTGACAGCCGCTATTCCGAAGAAGATATTTTCAGAGGCGCTGATTTCAGTGATTTCGGTGACATCTTCGGCGATATTTTCGGAAATATTTTCGGAGGCGGTTTCGGCGGAACTCGCAGCCGCGGTCCGCAGCGCGGCGCTGATTTGCAATATGAACTGCGCCTGACACTCATGGAAGCGTATAAAGGCAAAACAGTTGAAATTGAAGTGCCGAAGGTGGTTACCTGTGACAAATGTTCCGGTACCGGTGCCAAGCAGGGGACGATTGCCAAAACCTGTCCCGAATGCCGCGGCAGCGGAACCGTTTCAAGAACGATTCAAACACCGTTCGGCAACATGATTTCACAATCAACCTGCCCGACCTGTCACGGCGGCGGTAAAATGATTGAAACACCATGTCCGAAATGTTCCGGCAAAGGAAAAGTCCGTTCCGCTAAAAAATTATCTGTCGCGGTTCCGGCCGGCGCTCCAAACGGAATGCGCCTCCGCTTCCCCGGTGAAGGAAATGTCGGCGACCCCGGTGCACCTTCCGGTGATTTGTATGTTGTTGTGCGCGTTGCGCCCGACAGTTATTTCGTTCGCGAAGGCGACGATGTTTATGTCAATATCGATTTGAATTTCATTCAGGCGGCGCTCGGAACGGAAGTGACGGTCAGAACGCTTGGCGGCGATGTGACGATGACGGTTCCCGAAGGAACTCAAAACGGCAGCACTTTCCGTTTGAAAGGAAAAGGTTTCCCGCATGTCAACAGCAAATCTGTCGGCGACCAGTATGTGACGGTCAATTTGATTACGCCTGACAAATTGTCAGAAGACCAACGCAAGCTGCTTGAAGATTTCGCCAAATCCTCCGGCTTTGAATCCACAACAAAAGCCGGCGCCAAGAAAAAGGAAAAGAAAGAAAAAGGCGGTTTCTTCAAAAAAGTCAAAGAAGCATTTGATGAATAATTTGTTTGAAAAAATCGATTGATTTCAGTCCGAACTTTTAATCAAAAATGAAAATGCAGTTTTTCTGCATTTCTTTTTCTTTTCTATTTTTTATTTATTTTTATTTCATTTCGTCAGCAGTATGCGCGCGTGAATTACTTCATTTTTTACAAAATTAATGAAACGCAGCACATCTTTTCATTTCTTTTTTATTACATCTGCCTGCTCATGCAAAATTAATTCGCAGTGGGGGAGGTGTTTGTTTCCGCTTGGAGTCTGTTTCTGTTTGCAGTGGGAGGGCGGTGTTTATGAAAAATCGCTTCGCGATTTTTAGCGGCTGCCGCCGCTGTAATCGTAATGGTGTATCCGTACGGCAAGCAGCACCGCGCGCGAGCGACACTATTTTCCATAAAATAAAAAATCAATCTGCGTTTTTATAATCCTTCTTTATTTTTTCATTTGTTTTGCTGATGCCATCTCTGCCCTGTCAAAATAAATGCTTTTGCCGGTTGCGGAAAGCGGAATTGCATATGCACATTCGGCATCAATCATCTTCATTTTACAGGCAGTAGCGCCGGCTGAATACATAATTCTGTTGTCAAGGCACATATCTTTTGCTTTGGCGGCCGCCGCGCCGAGAGCGATTCCCAAGTCAATTGATTTGACCGAACAAATCGGTCCGGCAAACGGCGTTTCTTTTGTTTTTTCATGTGCTTTGAAGTCGGCGCAGGTTTCAAATCCGCAGGCACCGCAGTTTAATCCGAGCGGGCGCGAGTCTTTCAGACCGATCATGATGACGACATCTGTATTTCTTAAGTTTCCGGCATCGCGGGTAAAAAATGCGCCCAATGCCGGCGCCAATTTTTCCATTTCATCGGCAACCTTTTCGATTTCATCGTTTTCCAAAAGATAAGTGACGATGTTGTCAAAACCCTTGCCTTTAGGCGCTGTTCTTGCAGTGATTAAAATTTCTTTTGCCATTTGATCAATGGCTTCTTTTTCGCAGTTAACTTTCATAAAAGTGAAAATGATTCGCTCTTTTATCAGGGTTTCGGAACCGTTTTGAAAAAATAAAAAAAGATAAGAGAAAATGAAGAATTGAAATAAAAAAGACAGATATTTTAAACAGATTTAAACAAATTAAAAAAAGAAAGCGGATCATTCCGCTTTCTTGATGTAAACGATTTTGACATTATTTCTGTTGGCATATTCCTGAATTTCATCAGATAAATCGCCGGCTGAAATGAAAAGCCCGAAATCTGTTTTGTAATGATTTTTGGCTTCAATCGTTTTCTCAATTTTTCGGTTTGTAATAACGCCGAATTCATCGTCATCGACGACAACGATGTAACGCAGATTATCTTTGTAGAGAAGCAAATCAGCGTCATCAGAGGATAATTTGGAGACTTCAAAGCCCATCTGTTCAAAGAGATCCGCGGCCTTCACAGAGAGCGGGGATTCAATCAGATTTTCAGAGGACAACAAGTTCGCGCTTTCGCCGTTTAACAAGTATGTGTCATCAGCAGTCAATTGGTATGCGCCACCCGTTTCAAGCTGAAGCGTCCCGTCAGAATTTAATTGCATTGTTGTTTCAGGAAGCAAATTCTGACCTGCACTGCTGATCTGCTCTCTTTCAGATGCGCCGCCTAACTTTGCGTTCTTGCGTTCCCAAAGCAAATATTCTTCCTTTTTCAGCTTTTCCGTCTGCGGTTCTGCAACAGGTTCACCGGCAGGGCGGGCATTGTTTAAAGCGTATTCATAATTGGACTGGTCAAAGAGAACCGTTCTCATCTTGTCGAAGTAACGGTTTTCGGTTTCTTCAATGTATAAATCTTTGGCATCCTGGACCGCCATACGGAACTCATCAATCTGATTGCGTCTGCCGCGCAAAAGGAATTGGTATTCGCGTCCATCTTTGGTTGTCATTCGAAGTGTAGTTCTCTTTAATAAGAAATAAGAAAACAAACTGATAAATGCTAAAATGCCAAGCAGAAGCGCCGCATAAACCGTCCATATGGTCAACATTGATGCAGCGTCAGCATCCGTCCCCAAATAAGTTGCACCAAATTGAGCCAAAGAAGTACCGATTGTTGATGAATTAATATAAACAACAGCGGCAGCAATCATAAAAATAAAGCCCCATAAAATTTTTCCCCACTGGGGGCGATAGGTCCAGCCGGTTGAAACGATATCTTCCAAGCGGAATTCCCGCATGTTCAATCTTCTTTTGTTCAAAGAAAAAAGACGTTTATTCGTAATAACAAGCGTCGTCCAGCTTTTGTATTCAGCTGCCGCCACATTATTGTTCGACCAAATCGTTTCGTCTCTCATATCAATCGAATTGAGAACACGTTCTTCTTTTCCTAAATACTTTGAAAAATTTGCCATATTTTTTCACCGATTTTGTTTTGACAGGCATATAAAATTGAAATGTGATTATAGGGATATCGTTTAAGTGTTTAAATATATTTAGCTCTGCGAATACTACCCTTTCAATTAGATATATCCCTTTACATTCTTTTTTTGACAGATCTCAAAAACATCAGCTATTTTTAATTTTAGATAGCAGATGTCCCATAATTCGTTTTTAAAAACAAACCAACAAAATTTAAAAACAATTTCGAAGAACTTAAAACCGAAAAAGGAAGTTAACATATTTAAAATGACATATTTAAAGTGACATAATAATTAAAAAAAAATCAAGCGGTCAATCCATTTCAAATCAAGATAGATTAAGAAATCTAAAAATAATTAAAAGGAAAAGACATTGTCTTTTCCCATCGTTTTAATCACGAATTAATTTTAATACGGAACCGGAAGTCCCATTTCGACACGGTGTTCGATTTCTTTGGCATTCTTGGTTTTCTTGTCATTTGACAACTTTTCAA
The DNA here is from genome assembly GCA_030266245.1 of Methanimicrococcus sp. OttesenSCG-928-J09. Taxonomy (GTDB): domain Archaea; phylum Halobacteriota; class Methanosarcinia; order Methanosarcinales; family Methanosarcinaceae; genus Methanimicrococcus. Next base: position 8,386 of record JAJDHP010000018.1, on the reverse strand, counting down.
GCATCGGGTAACCGACTTTGCCTTCCATGTCCAAAGGTTTTGTTTCCAATTTACCGGCAGCGATCATTTTGTCAATGAAATCTTTGCCTCTCTGATTTCTGACAATAACAGTGCTCCAGCCGTCGGGAGAGCCGACAGATCCGGTTGCGAAATCAGCGTATTCGGAAGTGTAGTCCATACAAACATGACAGGATTTCTGTTCGAACGGCATCGTTTCTTTAATCGGAATCGCAATCGGTTCACTTCCGTCTTTCGGGTAAACAAAGAGCTTTCCTTTACCAATGTCTGTTTTTAAAACATCGTCCATTTTCACGCCGGCATACTGTTCAATCAAAGTCTTCATACCGTTGTAGGGGAAATTTTCCATACAGAAAATGCCGACAACAAGACCGATATTTTCAACAGTTCCGCGGAATGCTGCAGGATACTGCATCATCTTTTTCATCGCGATAACTTGACACGGTGTGCCGACAAAGCCGAGTTTTTCAAGAGCGTGCTCTTTAACAGCGTCTTTGACAAGCGACATATTCGGACTGAGCGAATACTTCGTACCGCGGGCAGACAAAACTTCAGCGCGTGTCTTTGCGATTTTGGGCATCGGTTTGAATCCTTCTGTTGTGTCGGCAACAATAACGCCGTCCAAAAGACCGTTTTCAAGACCGTAAACATAAGCTGCCGTGACAATACCGCCGTCTTGAGATCTCTTTAAGATTTCCTGATCGGTTGAACGTGCAGAAAATATTTCGATATATTCTCCAATCGGTTTTGTCATTTTCACACCTCCAAAAGTCCCTTCGACTTAGGCATTCTGATTCTCGGACACTGTAAAACACAGGAACCGCAATTAATGCACATTTCCATTCTGATGTCCGGCTTGCCGTCATACATGGCGACAGCACGCATTTGGCAGGCTGCAGCACAAGTACCGCATCCCATACAAAGACCCTGGCTGATAACCTGCTTAATCAAGTTTTCGCCGCTGGCGTCTGTGTATTTCACGAATTCGGCATACATTTCCAAATATTCCGTGTTTCCTTCAAGCGCAGCCATTAAGAATTTAACAATGGCGTCCGTTGAGGGCGGGCATCCCGGAATTGCGAAATCAGTCTTAATGACTTCCGCGACCGGAACAAATGAAACATGTGTCGGCTGCGGGTTTTGACCGCCGCGGCCGAAGCGCGTCACACCGCCTGTGACAGCACAGGAGCCGAGCGCGACAACTAATTTAGATTTCTCGCGAACTTCTTTGATCAATTCAACAGCATGGTGGTCATCCAAACAGATACTTCCTTCCACCAATGCGATATCAACTTCATCGGGATAAACACGCTCAATGACGAGTTTATCTTCCGTTTCGGTCACTTTAGTCACTGCATCTGCCAGCGTAATGGCATAAACGAGATCCACTGCGCCTAAAATGTCGAGCAGCTTCTCGTATGTGTCAGCAAACGAGATCAAGCAGCCCGTACAACCGCTCATGTGAACATGTGAGATTTTTACCAATATAATCACCCGATTTACATTTCAAATTCATTCTCCGGACAATTTCCGGATTAATGCACTTTACTCTGTCCCGGTTATTTTTCCAATTCTTCCAAAATCATTTCGGCGGCTTTATCAACTGCTTCTGTCACTTCTTCTGAAAGTTCAACACAAACATCCGGCGCGGATAAATACTTGTACTGACAGCCGACAACGACAACTTCAATGCCGTATTTGTCGGAGATGTCATTCAGCATTCCCGCAAGGGGCATGTCATGGGCATCAATGTGATATTTCGGGATTTTCGGCAAATCGTCCGGATAAAGCCTTGTCAGCTCGCCCGGCTGTAAACCGTAATCGATAATATCCGCAATAATCACTTTTTTGACTCTCGATTCCTCATCTATTAAAGATAAGATGAAGTGTGAAGCACCTGTTCCTGCATCAATGATTCCGATTTTTTCCGAATTCAGCAGCGGATTTGTCGCTTTCAGCTCATTTAAACGCTGTACAACTGCAAATCCGAAACCATCATCAGCTAAAAGGATGTTTCCGCAACCCAGAATTAATATTTCTTTCTCAAGGTATTCCGGCATAAAGTCACCTATTTTTATCTATGTATAAATCTCAATTTTATTAATACGAAATCTATAATATGGAAATCATCGGAAAAATACTTTTTGGGACTTTTATTTAAACATTTTTTCATCGACGGTGTTTCCGTCATAGTCTTTTGCAATCATGTGCGTTGCACAAGAGACACACGGGTCGTATGCGCGGACAACGTGCTCGGCAAATTTGTAATGATGGCCGACAGCTGCCTCTCCGATGAGCGGAATGTTCCACGTGGTTGCAACGATTGCGCTGTATTCCACGATTCTGCCGTCTTTTCCGACGACTGCTGCGTGGACATTGTGACCGCGGGCTGCTTCAATTGCACCGACACCGACTGTTTCGCCGTCGCCGACAATCGGATCCGTACAGTACGGAGCACCGCTTGTGTTTAATTCGTCCAAAAGTTCCAATGCTCTTTCAGCGTAGTGAGCCATTTCCAATGCTCTTGCTTTGTGAATGCCGAGTGCGCCTTTTGTTTCTTTGAAATCTTTAAATGTAACCATTCTGGCACGCGGACCGACTTCAACCAAACTTCCTTTGTATTTTGGAATGTTTGTGCAGGCCTGAAGCGCGACTTCTTTGGGATAGTGTTCAAAGGGTGAATATTCAACAGCCTGTGAATAATCGAACTTTGAAATGTCGCCGTAGGTCAAACTGGTTGCCAAAAGCGGGTAGTCGTGGTAACCAAGCGTTTCGGGGATTTCTGTTCCGTCGTTTAATTTTCTTTCATTGAATATATTTATCATATATTCACTCTGAACAGCGGCCAGTTCCAAATAGGTTTTAGCGCGCGCGATCAGTTTGTCTTTGGCTTCAGGTGTGATGTTCTTTGCCATACCGCCGATTTTGATGTTCGGGGGGTGAATTGCTTCGCCGCCGATTGTATCAACGAAATATTGACCGATTTTTCTCATTTCCTGAATTCTTTTGACAACTTCAGCGTAATCGTCCTGGGGGACATAGTCCGGAGCGATTAAGAACTGGTGAAGCGGGTGGGAATGCATTTTGTTTCCGATTGCTGTCAATTCTCTTAAAATCAATCCGTCTTTTGCCGGTGTCATGCCGCAGGCTCTTTCAAGAGCCTCTACGGAAGAAGTCGAGTGCGCTGTCGGGCAAATGCCGCAAAAACGTGAAACCGCAATCGGTGCGAACTCCGCAACTTTTCCGTATAAAAATTTCTCAAACCCTCTGACAGGCGTTACACTGTGGTATGCGCCGGATTCGACGATGCCTTCATCATCGACCGTCAACACCAAATTGGTATGCCCTTCATGGCGGGTTGTCGGTTTAATTTCTACTGTTTTACTCATTCAATCACCTTTTTTTATCTCCGGTGTTTCGGGATAAAACCTCTCTTGCTCGTTTTTATTGATTTTTTCTAAATCAATTAGATTCTTTCCAAATCAATTAGATTTTTTTAGAATCCGTCAAATTCTTTTTCAAACCTGTTATGATTTTTTAGAATCAGTTAGATTCTTTTTGAATCCGTTAGATTTTTTTGAATCTATTAATATGAATTTCCTTTGAATTTGAGACGCTTTGGTTTTTTGGTTTATATTTACATATATTTACCATACAACTGTTTTTTCTCATGTTGAATTCAGAGATTATAATCAGTATGAGCAAAACGCAGATGTGTTCCTCTTATTTATCTTATATGCTCACTGAAATAATTTGTCACGCACAATTCAAAACGAATTATCATGATAAACATATGCGGTTTATAATCTTCAAAATCGTGTCTCTCAAATTCAGTAATTTTTAGAATTTCTTTTCAGTTTAAATATGTTATGGTGAGTTATTAATTCGAAATATTCGAAAAACGGACTCTGTTGCCATCTCCCGGAGTTTCTTCTTTATTTTAGTTACAGCCACTTGTATTTGTTTTTATTATACAGATTATATTTTCAATTTGTTTTATTTTTTAGATATTGTGACAAATCATTATAGATTTCAGCAAATTTCTATTTATTTTTTGATTTTTCTTAATTTTTTAAATTTGAATATTTTTTGAAAAAAATCCTTCTGCGTATTCAGAAAGGTTATATAATTATCATCTTTAATTATTGAAGTATGCGTTTTTTATTTTTAACGCTGTTTTATATTAAATATCGGTTTATTTTAACATCGATATTTAAACGCTGATTGAAATCCATTAAAAACAAAAATCAAAAACAAAGAGAGGGTATAATTATGAATTTGGAACAAATCAACGCTTACGGCAGCGAGCTTCAGTCGCTTTTGAAATTAACAGGATCACCTGTCGCCGTTAAGCTTATTCCTGCCGGAAACGAAGAGGACGCCGCGGATAAATATACAAAACTTGATCATCCGATGCGTCACTGCCAGATTACGGATCATGTCCGCCGCACAGGTGAACTTCTTTATACAACGCTTGATGTGCAGCAGTGCAAAGGCGGCGCGGCAGCACTCGGTTTGACAAAGTTGTCTGACAAAGTCAGAAGCGGTGAATTTTATTGTGACGGCTTGCACCATTTTGAAACGGTTGAAGCCGCTAAAAAAACAGTTGATATGATTACATTTTTAGAACCGCATTCCAATGCCGCCGCAATTTACGGTCCGCTTGAAAAAGCAACATTTGAACCCGACATTGTCATTTTCATATGCAACCCGAAGCAAGCCATGCTTTTAACGCAGGGCTGGGAATATCGTGACGGCGGCCGCATTCAGGCGGAATTTTCAGGTAAGCAGAGCGTTTGTTCCGACGCTGTTGCTCAGGTCATTAAAACCGGAAAACCGAATGTCACCATCGGCTGCAGCGGCAGCCGCGCTTATACTAAAATAATGGATGACGAACTTCTTTATTCAATTCCCGCGCAGGATATTGAAAAGACGGTTATCGGATTGAGATCGGTTCTCGCCGAATCTAAATAATTTGGGAAAAGTTTTCTTTCCCACTTTTTTCTATTTTTATTTTTGAAAAACGATGTGTGTCTTTTTCGATTTTGATTAAAATTTGTTCGGTTCGCGCGCGTGGCGGCGGTGCTGATACAAATGCGTGCATATTATTACAGCGGCGGAGCCGCTAAAAATCGCGAAGCGATTTTTCAGTAAACAACGCCCTCCCACTGCAAAACTGTAACCGGACTCCAAGCGGAAACTGTAACCGGACTCAAATCGAAAAAAGCATCACAGAATTTTTCAATCTTCTTTTGTTTCGGGTAACTTTCCCGATTCCTTTTCAAGTTTTTTCCCTTCAGATTTAACACGCCGTTCAAATTTCTTGATATCTTCTTCGGGCGGAAGATTTTCAGGTTTAATGCCCCGCTGACCGAGCATATCGCGGACGCTTACATTATTTTGAACATGCTCGGCGGTGATTGGCGTTTCTCCATGAAGATTCTCGTGCAAAACATTATGATTTGTCATTTCAGTCGCCAGATTTTTTGCTGCAATAGTCAGCGCCGGCAAAAAATCTGCTAAAGGCCGGGTTTCTATTATGCCGTATTTGTTTTTCATATCCTGTGTTGTTTGACCGCCGAAAAGAGCCGCATCTCCCGTTGAGCGGATTCGTCCAAAACCAGCGTAGTCCACGCCCCTTTCATAAATGTTTTGAGAAAGAGTTTTTTCAGATTCGCGCAGCCGTTCTCTGACATCCATCCGAATTTGCAGGCGTATTCTGTCTTCAATAACTTCTTGCTTTCTTGTTTGAATCGCAAAATAACTCTGCGCAAAAGCAATACTCTCTTTACGGGAATCACCGTTTTGAGCAATGAGATAACAAGCATAACGGGTGAGCATGAAATCATTGATTGTACGTTCTGCCCCACTTCCCAAATTGACCATTTTCGTGACGCTGCGAAAATGGTTGTTCGGCTCGCCTCCTGCGGTTTTACAGGATTCAATTGCTTTTTTGATAACAGATTGAAAATTCTCCCACCTGGAATAACCGAGCGGTTTCATTAAATCACGGGCAAACCAAAATTCTATATTCTCCTCAGGTATGCATTGGCTGATTCCATCAAAACGATCCTTTAATTCTCTGACAACTTCTGAATTCATAACAATCACAGCATTTTTTCAAAAAAAGAACGATATGCAATCGTAAATTTCATTTTTAAAAACATACACCTTAAAGAATGCCATAAATGTTGTGAAATTTTTAAAATGAAAACACATTTAAATTATAAGGCTGCACGTTTTGGAAAGTGCTTCATCAAGTACTAAAAATTCATCAAGAGTAATTCAAAAAAAGATTGGAAATCAAAAAAAATGGAAATCAAAAAATTATTCTGTCCACAAATACCGATATTTGTCCAGATAAGCATACTGTTCCGCTTCTCTCGATCTTTGATAAATCAACGCCGCCGGATGGAATATTTTGACAATAAATGTTCCGTTTTCATCCTGTTTGGATTCGCCCCATTCAAGGGTTTCACCATATGCTTTTTCTGCCGTATTGCCGAGAAGAATAATAATTTTCGGCTTCATTAATTCAATCTGAGCGGTTAAAAAAGGACGGCAAATTTCGATTTCTTTCTTTGTCGGCGTCCGGTTTTCGGGCGGACGGCATTTCAGAGTGTTGATAACAGCCCATTCACCGTCTTTGAGCGCCATATATTCAATAAATTTGTCCAGCAGTTTTCCGGCGCGGCCGCAGAAAGGAACGCCCGTTTCGTCTTCGTTTTTGCCGGGCGCTTCTCCGATAAAAACAACTTTAGGATTTTCGGAGCCTTTGGAAATAACCTTGTTCGTTACTGTTTCGTGCAGCGCGCATTTAGAACATTCCAATATTTTCTGTTCCAAATAAGGAAAGCCGCCTTTTATCAAATCGGCAGTTTCCGCCTGCTTATTTTCTGTCGTCAAATCCATCCTCCTTTTCCGTCAATCACGGTTCTGCTTTTCGTTTCAATCTGAAATGACAAAAGGGTTTAAATTATATATATTAACACATTCTTTATTCAACAATTGGTTTAAACATTATCCCGATTTCGTTCTTTGCATCCGTCTAATCTTAAACGGTACTTAGCAGAATCAAACTGTGAAATCGGTTTTTATTCATTTTATAATTGCTGTTTCAATTCTGCAATTCTTACTATTTAATAATCTAATCTTACAGGATGAATTTCCATGAAAGTGGTTGTTGTCGGGGCCGGCGAAGTGGGTTACAATATCGCCAAAGTTATGTCGGATAAAAATGATGTTATCGTCATTGATAAAGACGCCGAACGTGCAGCCCGCGCCAATGAGCTGGATGTTCAGGTCGTTATCGGAAACGGCGCTAATGTTGAACTTTTAAAAGACCTGCCGGCGTTCGACCTTTTCGTTGCGGTTTCAAGCAATGATGAAATCAATATTCTTTCCTGTCTGGCAGCAAAAACACTTTCTTCCGGAAAAGCAAAAACGATCGCGCGTGTCAGCAATCCCGATTACATTAAGAAACCTGTTTCTCAAAAGCCCGAAGTCGGCGTTGATGTGATGGTTTGTCCGGAATTGTCACTGGCATCTGAAATTGCAGAACTTTTGTACATCCGCGGCGCTATTGATGTTGAAGTATTTGCGGAAGGCAAAGTTGAAATGATTGAATTTATCATTTCAGAAGCAAATCCGCTCATCGGCAAACCGTTTAAAGAACTGCGCCTGAACCAAACATGTACGGTCAGCGCGATTCTCCGCGGCGAAGAAGTCATTATTCCAAATGGTGAAAGCTTCTTAATGCCTGACGATCACGTTATTATTATTACGAAAACAGAAGACATCGATAAAACCGAAGCGCTCTTTTCTCCCGAAACGGAAGAGTCTAAAAAACGCCGCAAAAAAATTCTTCTTATCGGCTGCGGCGATGTCGGTTTATATTTGGCGACACTGATTGACAAAGATCCCGGAATCGATTTAAAAATTATTGAACAGAACGAAGAACGCTGTTTAGAGGTCGTTGACCTGTTGCCGCATTCATTAATTTTAAAAGGCGATGCAACCGACATTGATCTTCTTCGTGAAGAAGGCGCCGGTCATACCGATGTCGTTGTTGCCGTAACTGACAGCGATGAAAAGAATTTGCTCTGCAGTTTGATGACGAAACATTTCGGCGCTAAAAAAATAATCGCGCGGACAACGCATCCCGATTACATTCCTGTTTTTGAAATGGTCGGCGTTGACATCGCACTCAGTACACGAAATGCAACTGTTAATGAAGTGCTGCGGCTGACATTAAGCACGAGTGTCGAGTCGTTGCGTGCGCTTCCGCAGGCGCAGTCCGAAGTGTTGGAATTTGCGGTGACGGAAAAATCAAAAATAGTCGGAACACCGCTGAGGGAGATGCATTTTC
>JAJDHP010000017.1 GCA_030266245.1 Methanimicrococcus sp. OttesenSCG-928-J09 | reverse complement strand
AAAATAATCAAAAGCGGCAAAAACAAAAAATAACCAAAAACAGCAAAAACAAAAAATAACCAAAAACGGCAAAAGTAAAAAATAATTAAAAGTGGCAAAAACAAAAAATAACCAAAAGCAGCAAAAATAAAAACTAATCAAAAGAAGCAAAAATAAAAACTAATCAAAAGCAGCAAAAATAAAAACTAATCAAAAGCAGCAAAAATAAAAACTAACCAAAAGTGGCAAAATAAAAACTAACCAAAAACAGCAAAAGCAAAAAACAACAAAAAGAAAAAACAATTCGATTTTTCCCCAAATCATTGAAACAATTATGTTTGTTTATGACATTTCTAAACGCCGCTGATTGGAACACGCTATTGTTTTCCAAATCTCTTTCAAACCTGCCATTCCTTTTTCGATTTTAAGGCGCAAAATATTAAATAGTGAATACCATAAACCCAAAACAGACGAAAACGTAAAAAAGTTTTATCTATCAAAAATCTATCCAAAAAAATAAACCATTTCGAGTGATCTAAAATGAAATACGCAGAACGAATTGAAACACTTCCGCCTTACCTTTTCGCTTCGATTGACGAATCCAAACAAGCATTGATTGACAAAGGCGTTGATGTGATTGATTTAGGCGTCGGCGACCCCGACAGACCGACACCGAAACATATTGTCGATTCTATGGTTCAGGCTGTTCAGGACCCGAAAAACCATCAATACCCGTCATATACAGGCTTGATGGCTTTCAGAGAAGCTGCCGCCAAATGGTGTAAAGATACCCGCGGTCTTGATTTCGATCCGAAAACACAAGTCTTGTCTCTCATCGGCTCCAAAGAAGGCGTCGCGCACGTTCCGTTCGCATTTATCAACCCCGGAGATGTTGTTCTTTGCCCGAACCCCGGCTATCCGGTTTATTCCATCGGCACAAAATTCGCGGGCGGCGTTCCTTATGATATGCCCCTTCTCGGCGAAAACGATTTCCTGCCCGACTATGAAGCCATTCCCAAGGATGTTCTCAAAAAATCAAAAATGATGTTTATCAATTATCCGAACAATCCGACCGGTGCTGTTGCCGATAAAAAATTCTTTGAAGAAACCGTTGAATTCGCGAAGGAAAATGACATTTTGGTCGTTCACGACAACGCTTATTCCGAAATGGTTTATGACGGCTACAAATCGCCAAGCTTTTTGGAAGTTGACGGCGCAATGGATGTCGGTATTGAAATGTATTCCATGTCTAAAACATACAACATGACCGGCTGGCGCCTTGCATTTGCTGTCGGCAACAAAGAAATGATTGCCGGCTTCGGAAAAGTTAAGGCTAACATTGATTCCGGTGTCTTTGACGCTGTTCAGCGCGCAGGAATCACGGCACTGACATCTTCTCAGCAGTGTGTTTCTGATATGAACAAAGTCTATCAGGAAAGACGCGACGTTTTGGTCAAAGGTCTCGCTTCAATCGGTTTGGAAGTGAAGCCCAACAAAGCCACATTCTATCTCTGGTGCCCGGTTCCGGAACACACCGACTCTATGAGCTTTGCCAAGCTTCTTTTGGAAGAAGCAGGAATTGTCGCAACGCCCGGTGTCGGCTTCGGCAGCGCCGGTGAAGGCTATGTCCGCTTCGCGCTGACCAAAGAAGTTGACCGCATCAACGAAGCCGTTGGCAGAATGGAAAAAATCCGTTCTAAAATTTAATTCAAATTTGAACGTTGAATGAAAGTCGGAAATATTCTTCCGATTTTTCATCTCCATCAATAATTTTTTCATCTCCATCAATAATTTTTTTATTTTCATTTTTACTTCTTATTTCCAATCCATGTCTTTCAAAGAACATTTTCAGCTTAAACAAACGATTGTCACCATTTTCGCCGACAAAGCCGAATACATTGACATCGCCAAAGAAGAAATTCTTAAAAGCCGTCTGATTATTGAAAATTATATTCTTCAAAACCCGTTTTTTGAAGTTACGCTTGAATCATATGAGGAAGACGAAACTGCGCCGCCGCTTGTTCAAAAGATGATCAAAGCCGGCAATACTTTCGGAATCGGACCGATGAGCGCTGTTGCCGGAACGATTGCGGAAGCCGCCGTTTCGAAAATGAAAGAAGCCGGCGCCAAAACCGCTTTCGTTGACAACGGCGGCGATATTGCTCTTTATAACGCTGACACAAACACGGATCCGATTGTTGTCGGTATTTATGCAGGCGGCAGCGCCGTTCAAAATCTGGGATTTTCAATCAATCCGTCGGACGAAATTCTCGGCATTTGCACATCATCAGGAACCGTCGGTCCTTCAATCAGTTTCGGAATTGCTGATGCCGCCGTCATTTTTTCAAAAAACACATCACTGGCGGACGCTGCAGCGACAGCACTCGGTAACGCTTTGAAAGAATCCGGTCAAAATAATATTGAAAAAGCACTCGAAACCGTTGCCGGTGTTCCCGGAATCGACGGCGCCGTTTTGATTCAGGGCGAAAACATCGGTTTAATTGGAAAAGTACCGAAAATTGTCAAAGCGAATGTTGATTACGATTTGATAACGAAAGGATGATCTTCAATCTGTTTTTTTAATATATTGTTTTCGTTTCTGTTTAAATTCTAATAATTCTCTCCGTTAAGTTTCAGCTTTGAAAACAGGACGGCATGAAGTGAACTTGAAACAAAAGATTAAGAAGACGAAGCAGAACGAGAGATCTGAAATGAACAAGAAATCGGAAATTCATGGATGAGTACCCGAGAATTATATAATTTCACTGAGATTCAATGTTCAGCTGCAACTTGTTTACCGTTTGATTAAGGTCATGACTAGAGAACTTAAAGATTTTTTAGAACCCCATCCACAACAATCTCAGTAAACTTGATCCGCCGTGATATGATTTTGAATAAAATAAAAATAAAATAAAAAGTTTTATTTAATAATTTAACTTTAAAAATATTAAAATGAAATTTTAATGAGATTTCGTATACAATCAAAGGATTAAAAGTTTAATTTTAATAGCTGCTCTAATCATGACCCGGTCGACTCTCATTTTTCCGTTTCTTTTTCTTTTATCCGCATTTCGGTTTCGTTCAATCTGATATTTATTTATATTCGGTTTCTCTTTACTTCTTATCTATTCAAATTTACATTAAATCAATTTCAGGAGATTATTTCTTGTTCGGAAAATTAAAGGAAAAATTGGCGAGCTTTACAAAGTCTTTGGACAAAACGGTGGAGGAAAAAGCCGTTGAGTTGGAAGAACCCGAAGTCGTCGTTGAAGAGGAACTTGTTTTAACATCAGGCGAAACGGAAACAGAAGCTGTAACTGAAACGGCGGCTGAAACTGTAACTGAGAATGAAGCTGAGATCGTTCCGAAAACTGAAGAAGTCGCTGAAGTTCCGGAAACCGACAACTCTGCTGCCGAAGCTGCCGCTGAAAATGTTGCTGAAAGCGTTATCGAAATCGAAAAAGAAGAAATTAACGAAACGCCCGCTTCTGTCACTTCTTCTCCTTCTGTTAGTCCCGAAACAAAAGCGCCTCAACCTGAAGAGCCGAAAAAGGAAAAGTCGGGTTTCTTTGGAAAAGCCAAGGCGCTCATTTTTGACCGTGAAGTCATTTTGGATGACAACGACTTGGAAGGACCGCTCATGGAACTCGAAATCGCGCTTCTTGAAAGTGATTTGGCGCTTACGGTAACTGACGCGATTGTGGCTTCCGTTAAAGAACAGCTGAGCGGAACACGCAAAAAATTTGGAAAAAACACCGGCAGTATCGTTGAAGATGCGCTTAAAAACGCGATTAGGGAAGTCATGTCTGCCAACGTTTTTGATTTCGATGAATTCATGGAAGCACGCCGCGGACAAACGGTTCACATCGCGTTTGTCGGCATCAACGGAACCGGTAAAACAACAAGTATCGCAAAAATTGCCAATCGTCTTCAAAAGAACAATTATTCCATAACTATCGCAGCAGGCGACACATTCCGTGCCGGTGCGATTGATCAAATTCAAATCCATGCCGACCGCCTCGGTATCAAAGTGATTAAACACCAGGAAGGATCTGATCCGGCGGCCGTTATTTATGACGCGCTTCAGTATGCGAAAGCACACAAATCAGATGTTTTGCTTTCAGATACTGCCGGCAGAATGCATACCAATGTCAATTTAATGGCGCAGCTTGAAAAAATCTGCCGTGTCAGTTCTCCCGATCTCATTATTTTTGTTGACGAAGCGACTGCCGGAAACGATGCGGTTGAGCGCGCTTCTCAGTTTAATGACGCTGTTCCAATCAGCGGTACAATTCTGACCAAACTGGATGCCGACTCCAAAGGCGGCGCCGCAATTTCCATCGCATACATCACGCAGAAGCCGATTTTATTCTTCGGTGTCGGTCAGGAGTATGATGATTTGCTGAAATTCGATCCCGAATGGTTTGTTGAAAAAATCTTCGAGGATTGAATGAAGGATTAAATGAATAAAAAATGAAAAATAAATGAGTAAAGAACAAGTTCAAAATAATCAAAATAAATGAGTAGAGAACAAGTTCAAAATAATCAAAAGAAGGTTTTCATGCTTCGATTAATTCAAGAAGGACAAACGGAAGTCTATATTCCCGACGACAACGATCCCGATATTCCGACAGCTTCCGCCTCGGTTTTTTATAATCCTGCAATGGAAATGAACCGCGACATCAATGTTGCCGTCACTTCCGTTTATGTCAAAAAACTGATTGAACGAAAAGGATTTGAAAAATCCAATATCACATACGCTGACGCCTTTTCAGCTTCCGGAATCCGCGGTCTCCGCGTTGCCAAAGAAGTCGGTATCGCAGCCGTTTTAAATGACTGGAAAGAAGAAGCTGTTTCTCTCATTCAAAAAAATATCGAACACAGCGGTCTTGAAGAAACGATCACAGCAACATGTATGAGCGCGGACAAGCTCCTTCAAAGCAGAAAATTTGCAATCGTTGATATTGACCCTTTCGGAACTCCGTCTCCTTATTTGGATTCTGCTGTTTCGTCCGCTTCATTTTTCCTTGGTGTGACGGCAACCGACACAGCACCGCTTTGCGGCGCTCATTTAAAGTCAGGAATGCGAAAATACGCTGCCGTTCCGCTGAATAATGAATTCCACAGCGAAATGGGACTTAGAATTCTTATCGGAAGCATCGTTCGTGAAACTGCTAAATTTGACAAAGGAATCCGTCCGCTTTTTTCACACGCCACGCGGCATTACGTTCGCGTTTATGCTGAAATTTTAAACGGTGCAGGAAATGCCGACAAATCTGTCAAAGAACTCGGATTCATTGCCTGGTGCCCCGAATGCAAAAGAATGGAAACAAAAAACGGGCTCGCGGTTTTTATGAACGAAGAATGCCCGGTTTGTTCAAGTAAACGAAAAATGTCGGGACCTCTTTGGCTCGGAAAGCTGAAAGAAGTTGATTTCTGTAACGAAATTATCTCAGAACTTCAATCTCTTCCCTTAAACAAGAAAGATGAAGCTGTAAAATTGCTGACCATTTGCCGCGATGAAGCAGATATTCCGTTTTTCTATGATCAGCATCAGCTGTGCGAAAAATTGCGAATCTCAGCGCCGCCGATGGAACCGTTTTTAGATAATTTAAGAAATGAAGGCTATACCGCGACCCGAACGCATTTTTCTGGAACTTCTTTTAAAACAGATGCGCCGATTGAATTTGTTTTAGAAATTTTGGGAAAGCAACCATAAATCGAATTTTATCTTTATTCCTATTTTTGATTTGGATTTTTTGTTTTATTTTAGTTTTTATTTTGTTTTTATTGGTTTTATTTTGATTTTTTATTTTGATTTTTTATTTTGGTTTTTATTTTGGTTTTTATTTTGATTAAACCCATTTGATTTTTTTAGTCTTGATTTTTATTTCTATTTTGTTTTTTTTCGTTTATTTTCTCCTCTAATTTATCATAGCAATTGTCGAAGGTCAATCTTTCAAATCAAGCCGTTATAATATGAATTTTTCTTTCTCTGTTGAAAATATTTATATATCTGGCTACCATTTATTTTTCAACTTACAATTTATTGTTGCTATATTGTTTTAAGAATCTTCTTTTAATTTGTAGGATTCCTGCAATGAGTTACTGTAAATTGTTTGATTTTATCTGTTAATCTAAATTTAATTTATCCAACTCAAAGAGGATCTATCATGAAATCAAAACTTTTAATGATTCTTGCTGTTTTGGTCGTTCTTTTCGCAGCAGTCAGCTTATCCGGCTGTCTCGGCGGCGATGATGACGCAACCAACAACACAACAAACAACTCAACAAACAACACTACACCGCCCGCAGAAAACAACACAACACCTTCCGAAGGCAGCAACACAACACCGCCGGCAGAATCCGTGACAATTGTTTTGGGTGAAGAAGGTCCTGAGCCTTCATACTTCGTTACAGCAAAAGACCAGAAGTTCTCCACTTCTTCCTTGTCTGTCTCAAAGGGCGAAACCGTCAGAATTATGAACACTGAAACCAGAAACTTCAGACACGTCTACCACTCAACCGACGGTGCCTTTGAAGACTTCAACCTCAACCCCAGATACTCCGCAACAATGACATTCAACGCTGCCGGTACCTACAAGGTTGAATTGCTGAACTTCTACACCAATGAATCCTTTGGTGACACAGCACCCGTTTTGACTGTTACAGTCGCATAATTATCTAAAAATTGAATCAATCATCTAATTGAGTTTCTCAATTTTTGATTGATTTTTCTTTTTTCAATTCCATTTTTGATTCTGTCCTTCAATCCCGTTTTCGGTTCTGTTATCATTCTTTGTTTTGTCTGATGTTTGGTTGTCATTTGTTCAAAAATACGTCGGCACATTTTTATTTTCACAATCTTTATTCTGGTTACTTGAAAATTGAGGCTTCATGATGAGATTAAAAGAAGATGAAATATTTTTATTTCAGGAAAAAACGGTTTTGACACTTCTTTTTATTTATCATAGAGAAGTGACTTATATCTCTGAAGTCTCTTCAAATATCGAATCCACGTTTTCTCATACCAATAAAATCGTGAAGCGATTGGAAAATCTTGAACTTCTGACTTCTGTTTTTGAAGGGCGCAGCCGATTCTTGCAATTGACGCCGCAAGGATATTTTTTCGCTCAAAAATTAGCCGAAGCAGTTAATATCTGCCGTTCCGATGAATCTTTTGTTTATCCCGAAGGTTATGTTCCGGCAAGATCAAATGAGAAAATTTCGGTTGATTCTGTTTCTTTTGTTTCTTCTGATACGATGAATCTTAACAGTTTTGAAAATCCGGACTCCATAGAATCTGTTTCAAGCAAACTGCCGGAAATGCTGACACTTTCAGATCGTATTCAGTTTTTCAGCGCCCGAATTAAAGAAGTTTATGATGAATTAATTGAGACGGAAGCAGACAAAGAAGCTATTCTCAAAAGATTCGGACCGTTTGACCGCGAACTTAAAATTATCGGACGTGAACTTGAAAAAATCAATCAGGATGATGAATCGGCGGCTGAAATGGCAGCAGCCTACCGTGCCGTTGAAATGCAATATTTGTTTTATTTGGGAAAGGAATAAATGATTTCCGCTATTCATTGTTACAGAGTTTAGTACTTTTCAAATTATAAAATTCTATAATAAATTAAATTAAAAAAAAAAATCAAACGGATTTATATGAAAATTGAGTTATTACAACCGGTATACGTGCCGGAAGAAAATGCTGTCCGTTCTTTGAAAGCATTTGCGGATTCTGAATTTAACGGCTTGGAATCAAACATCGAAGTTTCTGTAAAAAAGAATCGGTTTATTGTTGATTTGGAAGGCGATGACGCTGAGGTTTGCGCGAATTTGCTTTACAAAGAATTCGGGAAACCGGTTTTAAAATCCGAAATAGAATCTGATGTCGAATACAAAGGTTTTATTCAAAAGATTGAACCGGACCAATTAACGGTTAACATCGGCTTTGAAGTGATTGTTGTTGCTTCGTCTTTAGAACAGCTTGGAGCAGGCAGTGCCGGTCAGATTGCTGCCCGTTTCGGCATGATTCCGTATTTGCCGGTGACCGTTTCAATTTTACCGGATGGGTCGGCTGTTTTCACGAAAACACAAATTGATCTTTGGTGGACCTGGAAAAAGACGGCGACAGACCGTATTTTTGTAAACGGGGCGACACGTTCTCAGGTGAAAGCCGCGCTTCAAAAGAAAGGACACGGCAGAGATGTTTACGGCGTTGAAAAGCTTGGACTGACCGAGTGCGTTATTGTTTGTAAAGAAAAGACGGACGGACCCGGAATCGTTTCTTCAGTCGGAAGAATTCTGCCGGTACAAATGGGTGTTTTGCTCGGAATGAAAAAATAACAAGGCAAAGCCGATTCGTTTTATTTTAAATTTCTTTTATTTTTTTAATTTCTTTTACTCAATAAAAATGTGTGATAATCTATGACAACTCATAAAATTTTAATGATCGTGGCGCCGGAGCGCTTCAGAGACGAAGAATTTTTTGAACCGCGCGCAGTTTTTGAAAAGAACGGCTATGCTGTAACAGTCGGCTCGACCCGCCTCGGAACGGCAACCGGCGTGATGGGCGGCAGTGTCGATGCCGATGTTATTATTGATGATGTTTCGGCGGATGATTTCGATGCAATCGCCATTTCAGGCGGCGGCGGCTCCAAAGCTTTTCTTTGGGACAACCCGAAACTGCACGCGCTTTTAAATGACGCTTTCTCAAAAGGAAAAGTTGTTTCTGCAATCTGCATTTCGCCGGTCGTGCTGGCGAAGGCCGGACTTTTAAAAGGAAAAGCGGCGTCCGTTTTCCCGGCAGATGACGCGATTGATGAAATGAAAAAAGCGGGTGCTGATTTGAAATCAGAAGCGGTTGTTACAGATGGAAAAATCGTAACCGGAAACGGACCGGAATGTGCAGCCGAATTCGGTGAAGCGGTTTTAAAAATGATTGAACAATAATTCCACTTCATTCTTTAATCCTTTCTTTGTTATTTTTTTTATTAAGGAGATTATGTTAGAATTCTTTTCATATTTGAAAAATGAATCCAAAATATTACTTATTTATTCTCATCTCTCGCGTTTTCAAATAAAACCTTTTTATAACCCAATAATGTTTACACTCCTATTTCTTAAAATTAAATAATCAAATAATTAAATAACATTTTTAATCAATTTACAATAGATTTTAGAATAGGAGATTTATTTTTATGACCGGCTCTGAAATTCCGAAAGAATACAATGCTGCCGAAATCGAAATTAAATGGATGAACGAGTGGGATTTATCCATGTACCACTTCGATTGGGCCGACCGTACAAGACCGCAATACATTATCGACACGCCGCCGCCGTATCCGACAGGCAATTTCCATATCGGAAATTCACTCAACTGGTGCTACATCGATTTCGTTGCCCGCTACAAGCGCATGCGCGGGTTTAATGTGATGTTCCCGCAAGGATGGGACTGCCACGGACTGCCGACTGAAGTGAAAGTCGAAGAAACACATAAAATTACAAAGAATCAGGTGCCGCGCGCGGAATTCCGTAAAATGTGCGAAGAAATGACATTGGGAAACATTGGAAAAATGAGAGACACAATGAAACGTCTCGGTTTTTCCAACGACTGGAGCAACGAATTCATCACAATGGAGCCGTCTTATTTCGTCAAAACCCAGCGCTCGTTTTTAAAAATGTATGAAAAAGATTACGTTTACCACGAAGAACATCCCGTTAACTGGTGCCCGCGCTGCGAAACAGCGATCGCGCTTGCGGAAGTTGAATATAAGGCAAACGTAACCAAACTCAATTTCCTTTATTTCTCATTAGCAGAAGACGAAAATGAAAAAGTGCACATCGCAACCAGCCGTCCCGAACTTTTGTGCGCGTGCGCGGCAGTTGCTGTGAGTCCCGAAGACGAAAGATACGGCAAATTCATCGGCAAAGAACTCATTGTTCCAATTTTCGGACAGAAAGTGCCGATTATCGCCGATGCTGATGTTGACGCAGAATTCGGTACCGGCGCCGTTATGATTTGTACGTTTGGTGACAAGCAGGACATTCGCTGGACAAAAACACACAATCTCAAAATTACAAAAGCGATTGACAGAAACGGCAAGATGACAGCCGCTGCCGGCAAGTATGAAGGCATGAGCATTCCCGAATGCAAAGCTAACATTATTGAAGACCTGCGCTGCAACGGTTTCCTTTACGAGCAGAAAGATTTGGACCAGAATGTCGGCCTCTGCTGGC
This sequence comes from Methanimicrococcus sp. OttesenSCG-928-J09, assembly GCA_030266245.1. Lineage (GTDB taxonomy): Archaea > Halobacteriota > Methanosarcinia > Methanosarcinales > Methanosarcinaceae > Methanimicrococcus. The sequence goes on along the minus strand of JAJDHP010000017.1, from coordinate 10,796 downwards.
GCTGTAAAACGCCCATCGAAATTTTATCTGAAATGCAGTGGTTCGTTAAAGTCAAGCCGGAAGAAATTTTGGCAGGCGCTGATCAAATCGACTGGGTTCCCGAATACATGAAAGTTCGTCTCGAAAACTGGACAAACACAATGGAATGGGACTGGTGCATTTCCAGACAGCGCATTTTCGCAACGCCGATTCCGGTTTGGTACTGCAATAAATGTAATGAAGTTCTGATTGCAGAAGACGAATGGCTGCCGATTGATCCGACACAGGAAAAACCGCCGGTCGCCTGTCCGAAATGCGGTTCCGATGATTTCCACGGCGAAACGGATGTGTTTGACACATGGATGGATTCGTCACTGACAGCGCTTCATGTCAGCGGCTGGGACAGCGATAAAGAACTCCGTCTGCCGACACAGCTCAGACCGCAGGGACACGATATTATTCGTACCTGGGCATTTTATTCCATTCTCAGAGCCAAAGCGATTGAAAACAATATTCCGTGGGACACGATTATGATTAACGGAATGGTTCTCGGTCCGGACGGGCACAAAATGAGCAAATCGCTCGGAAATATCATTTCACCCGAAGATGTTTTAGTTGAACACAGCGCCGATGCTTTCCGTCAATGGGGCGCGCTCGGCGGCAGCGTGGGTTCCGATGTCATGTTCCGCTGGAACGATGTCGTTTCCGCTTCACGCCTGATTCAAAAAGTGTGGAACATTTACCGTTTCTCAATGTCTAATTTGGATGATTTCAATGAAAAAGACGCTGCGTCTTTTGATATTTCCAAATTAAAACAAATTGATAATTGGCTGCTTGCGAAATTGAACACGCTCATCGCTGATGTCACCGAATCTATGGAAGTTTTCAAGTTCGATGATGCATTTAAATCGATTCGTGTTTTCGCTTGGGAAACACTGGCCGACAATTATATCGAACTCGTCAAAGGCCGTTTGTACGGTGCTGACGCTGATGGTAAAAACGCGGCCAGATTCACACTCTTTACCGCCGTTTCAGTCATCACAAAGTTGTTGGCGCCGTTTACGCCGTTTTTGGCTGAAGAAATGTATTCCAGAATTGGTAAAGGCAGTGTTCATCAGCAGAGCTGGCCCGCAGCGGTTACCGGCATCCCTGATGATGCGGAAGAAAAAGGCGAACTCATCAAAGGCATCACAAGCGCAATCCGCTGTTACAAATCTGATAACAAGATGGCCCTTAACGCGCCGCTTAAAAAGATTGAAATTTACAACGCTTCTGTTGACGCGGCCGATATCGCCAACACTGTCACTTCTCCGACAGATATGATTGAAGGCGCTCCCGAATTTGAATCTGTTCCGGTCGAAGTGAAGCCCAACATGGGAATGCTCGGTCCGATGTTCAGAGACAAAGCCGGCGCCGTTATCGGTGCATTAAAAGCATTGCCGCCAAAAGAAGCCGAAGAAATGAAAGAAGTCGGCAAGATTGTCGTGACAGTCGGCGGCGAAGAAATCGAACTCGGTGCCGATGCAATTGAAATCAAGAAAGAAATGATTTCTGCCGGTCGCGAAATTGATCTGCTTCATGTTGATGAAGCGGTTATTGTGATTGTTAAATAATCTAAAAAAAAGGTTGCCGTTTTCCTTTTGGGAAACGGTTGTTTTTTATTCGATATATATTCTGTTTTTATTCTGTTTTTATTCTGTTTTTACCCACAATTCACTTCATAAATCGATGTTTTCTCTTATTGAAAAAGTTTCTACACCTCACAGTAATTCATTTTCAAGAGTTATGTCACAATTTTTATTTTCTGTAACCAAATATCACTTCGCACGCGAACTGCACCAATTTTCAAAAATCGATAAAAATCGCCATTCGTTTTTCAAAAAAATAAAGAAAATGAAAAAGGACAAAAGTTATTTCAAACTTTCATCCATCCACGTTTTAAAACCCGGATTGTAATCCCTGATTTTAAGTTTTAAAATCACAGGCGTTTCATAAGGATGTTTTTCTAAAATGAAATTTTTGGTTTTTTTCCATTTGTCTTCTCTCGTCTTAAAAAAGACGGCGTATTCCTTTTCTTCATAAACGCGTCCGTTCCAGGAATAAATCGCATCATGGTCGCCGATATTGGCGCAAACCACAAGCTTCTTTTCAATCAGCTTTTCCGTGATGCTCTGGACAATTTTTTTAGAAGGAAATGTCGCGTAAATGAAAATGTATCTGTTCTTCTTCGTCTTCTTTTTGCTTTCAGCCATATTTTCACACACTATTTTTTTTCTTAACAAACGCGGGGAATCGGATCTCCTGTCGGCACATCCACATATCTGGTGCTGCCAAGTTCGGAAATTAAAATCACTTTGCCGGGTTTTTCCGCGACAACTTCGCCGATGACGGCTGCATCTTTGCCGTAAGGATGCTTTTTAAGAAGCGCCAAGACTTCTTCTGCAAATTCAGGGCGAACGCCGATGACTGCTTTTCCTTCATTTGCGATTTCAAGCGGGTCAAGTCCGAGCATTTCGCATGATGTTATGACTGCTTCCCTTATCGGAAGTTTTTCTTCATAAATTTGAATGCCGACATTGCTTTTTTGAGCCATTTCATTCAACGAATCGGCAACGCCGCCGCGGGTCGGATCTTTCATGGCGGTCACAGCTCTTTCGCCTGATTCGGCTGAAACGGATAAAATCGGTTCAAGCATTCCCCAAAGCGGCGCTGTGTCTGATTCCAAATCCGAATTGAATTCAAAACCTTCGCGTTTGGTCAAAAGCGCCATCCCGTGGTCTGCAATGAAGCCGGAAATGATAATTTTATCGCCGACTTGAAGACCACAGTCACGAACAGGGGAGTCACAAAGACCGATTGCGGCAATGTTAATTATAATAGAGTCCAAAGCCGTTCCTTCAATTGTTTTTGTATCTCCCGTAATCAACGGAACGCCGATTTCTTCAAGCGCACTGTTCATGGATTTGACAATTTTTTCCAAATCCGTAATATTGAAACCTTCCGGAATAATCATGCCGCTGCTGATTGCAAGCGGTTTTGCGCCCATCACAGCCAAATCGTTAATCGCGCCGCAAACAGCCACTTTTCCGATGTCGCCGCCCGGGAAAAAAATTGGCTTAACAACATGACTGTCAGTTGTCATAACAAGTTCAGCTGCCGGATTCACGTTCAGAAACTCGCGGTCAAGGCTGATTGTTGCCCCGTCATCCAGTGAGTCTAAACCGACAGAGCCCGCTTTCGTATTTGTCAGATTTTTCAGAATCGTTTCTCCAATCAGCGACTGCATTTGCTGGCCGCCGGCGCCGTGCTCCATTGAAATTTTATTTTCTCTCGCCATTTTCTCTCTGTCCCGAATAAAATTAAAAATAAAAGTTAAAATTAAATTGAAATTTTAAGTTAAAGTTGAATCAATTTAAAACTAAAAATTAAAAATTAAATTAAAGCCAATTAGTTTTTACCGGCTTTCTTTTCAAGCATCGCGTTTTCAATTGTCTGAACCCAAGCGGCAACAGTTTCCGGCTGTTTTTTAGAGGTCAGCAAAATGGGTATATTTTCGTTTAATGATTTCGCGTCTCTCACCATTGTTTCGGGGTTTACGCCGACCGCTTCGGCGATGTCGATTTTGTTAATGACCGCCAAATCTGATGTTTTGAAAATGACCGGGTGCTTTAACACAATATCATCACCTTCACTGACACTGACAACAACAATTTTCATATCTTCGCCGAGATCGAAATCAGTCGGACAGATTAAGTTGCCGACATTTTCAATAAACAAAATATCATAGCCGCTCAAATCGTTCTTTTTCAGCAAATCGTTGACGATGTGCGCGTCCAAGTGGCATTCTTTGCCGGTGTTGGCCGGGATTGTCTTAATGCCGAGCTTTTCAAAACGGGAGGCGTCCATATCGGCAATCACATCTCCTGCAATGGCAGCAACTTTGTATTTTCCGCTCAGCGCTTTAATTGCTTCCTCAATCAATGTTGTTTTTCCGGAGCCGATTGCGCCCATAATATTGACGGAAAAAACACCCGATTTTTTAAGTGTTTCTCTGTTTTTGTCCGCAAGCTTTCTGTTTTCCTTAAAAAAATCATGACCAATGCTGATAATATGACCTGTTGCCAAAAAAGTATTCCACATTTTTCTTCCTCTTGTTTCCTATTTTATTCGTTGTCTTGTTTGTTTTTTCTTTTATCCATTAATCAATATCAATCGATTCAACGGTTAATTCTGTTCCGCCGATGACTTCGACGTTCTTGCCGCATTCCGGACAGACGAGCGACACTAAATATTCCAGCATATCCAAATCGTCGCCAAGCACATTCGGTTTGCCGCTGTAACCGCACAAACATTTGATTTCCGGCTCAACATATTCAAAAGAATAAACCGCGTTTTCGGCAACGGTTCCTTCTCCGATGGATCTTAAACAAAACTCCAGCTGAATCGGATTCACATGGGCAATTCTGCCGACTTTAATACTGACACTGTTGACAGTGACGGCATCATTTTCAGCTGCTGCTGTCAGTACGCTTTCCATTAAATCGACTGCTAAAGAATATTCGTGCAAGTTGTTTGCTCCTTTCGTCTGTTTTTCTTTTTAGTTTCTTTATTCTGATTTTTTATTTTTGTTTTTATTTTCAGTCGCGGCAGTACTTGTACCAGCTGTGGCACATACCTTCGTCGCTGACCATGCACGGTCCGATCGGATTTGTCGGTTTGCAGGCTTTTTCAAACATCGGGCAGTCGGCAGGCGTTGCCTTTCCTGTCAATATTGTCGCGCAGATGCAGTTCTTCTTTTTCTTTTTGCGTATTTCACGCAATTCGTTCAAACTGTCTTCATAAATCGCTTTGTATTTGACGGCGGCATCGTAGGCTTCATATTTTTCTTTTAAGCGGTAGCCTGATTCCGGAATCACGCCGAGACCGCGCCATTCAACATCAACGACATCGAAAACATCGTTCATCATTTTAATCGCAATCGGATTGCCGTCTGTTTTAACCGCGCGCATGTATGCGTTTTCAACGATTGATTCACCGGCTGCCATCTGATCCAGCAGCATTTTAATGCCGTACAAAATGTCATAAGACTCAAATCCGGCAACAGCAATCGGGTAACCGGCTTTCGCAAAATCATCGTAAGGGACGGTTCCTGTAATGACCGCCACGTGACCGGGTGCGATAAATGCGTCTACATTAATATCCTGAACAAGCAAATTAATTGCGGGTGGCGTTAATTTAAGTGATGTATAAACTGAAAAGTTAGACGGAAAACCGCGCAGAACAGCAGCAGCCGTTGTCGGGATGGTTGTTTCAAAGCCGATTGAAAAGAAAACGATTTCTTTATCGGGATTTTCTTCGGCAAGTTTGACAGCGTCATCGATTGAATAAACCATTCGAACATCAGCGCCTTCAGCGCGTGCGTCAAATAAGCTTTCTTCCGTTCCGGGAACACGGAGCATGTCGCCGAATGTAACAACAGTCAATCCTTTTTTTGCTAAAAGAATGGCGGCGTCAATATCATCGTCGGGCGTTACACAAACCGGGCAGCCCGGACCGCTGAGCACTTCTATTCTTTCGGGAAGTAAACTGCGGATGCCGTATTTTGCGATTGTCCGCTCATGCGTGCCGCAAATGTGCATAATACGCGCAGGTTTCGGGTAAGCGTTGATATTTTCAATCAGCTTCTTTTGAACTTCTACCGGATTTTTAACGAACGGGTCTGTTTTCGTCATACAACTCTTAACTCCCTGTCGTTAAACTGCGTTTTTCTGATCAAATGCTTCATCAAACGCTTCGTTTGCAGCCAAAAGCTCATCAAAAGCTTCTGTCGTCAGCCGCGCTTCTTCTTCTGTAATAACAGAAATCGCATAGCCGACATGGACCAAAACATGGTCGCCGACATTAAGGTCTGAAGAACCGCCGAGAAGATCTAAATTCACTTCTCTGAAAACACCGCCGAAATCGACTTCAGCTTTATTAATATCAATAATTTTAGAAATTTTTCCGGGAATCGCAATACACATATTATACGCCTCTCTTTTCTGTTTTTAACTCTCTTCTGTTTTTTGCAGTCTATATTATAATGATTAGATGTTATGAATAAAATGAATTATGTGTCGTTTATCTTATACTGTTATAAATCTGTTGTTTTCCTGACAAAACAGATTTAGTTTTATTGAAATTTTTACTTTTGAATTCCATCCATTTTTAATTTTTTTTTACTTTTGAAATCTATTCATTTTTGAATGTTTATTCTTGAAATTTACTCATTTTGAATATTGTTTATTCTTGAATTCCATTTATTTTTAAAATTCTGTCATTATTTGAATTTTTGATTATTATTGCGTTTTTCAAATTTGTGATTTTTTTGGTCTTTATTTTGATCTTTATTTATTCTCAAATTTGAAATTGTTGTGTTTTTATTGAATTTTTTTCAAATTTGCCGTTTTTTATTTGTCATTAATTTTGGCTGTTTTATTCAATTTATTGTCATATTTTATCATGATGAATGTGAAATCTAATTTTTCATTTTATTTAAATGGATTGGTTTTACCGATTGGGAATTATCTTTTCGGTTTGACGAAAATTTTTCAAAAAAATGCTGAAAAATGTAAATTTTGAAAAACTGTTGATTTGCCTATTGAAAATCCCGTTTTCGATTTGTCATTTTTTGCTTCAATCCTGCACGTTTTATAATTACAGATGTGGGTAACGTTTATATATACCGTAGCGGATATAGACAAATGCTACTACTTAATAGTGTTTACAGTAGAGGGTTTTCAAATGGCTAGTGAAAAATTGAATATGATTGAACAATTCAAAAACCTTGATATTCTCAAGGTTGACCGCCGTACTTTCTTAAAGGCGGTGGCTGCCCTTGGAGCAACCTCTTTCGTTTCACTTTACGGAAACCAGTTAACAGAAGCGTTAGCTGCATTCCCTGAAACAAAAGTTGTTTGGCTTCACGGCGCAGAATGTACAGGCTGTTCCGAATCTGCATTAAACGGCAGCAACCCGGAATTTGCAGACGCGCTCAGCGAATTAAATGTTACCTTGGCATACCACGAAACACTCTTGGCCCCCCAGGGTATCTTTGTCGACGGCAAATTAGTCGGCACTTCTGACTTAAACGGCGAAATTCTTTTGAACGAACTCGTTGCAGAAGGCGGCTACATCCTTGTCGTTGAAGGTTCCATCGGCAACGGTCCGGACGGAACCGGCAGAATCAATATGATTGGTACACATCCCTTCAAAGATGTTTACAACAAAGCTGCTAAGAACGCAGCCGCAATTATCGCACTCGGTACCTGCGCAACATACGGCGGTATCACAGTAACAGACTCTGATGTCAAAGACTACTGTGATTTCATGGGTGTCAACCAGACCGAAAACAAGAAAGGCGGTATGAACAAGGTTCTCGGAATCAACAAACCTGTTATCAACCTCCCCGGCTGTCCGGCACACCCCGACTGGTTCTTCTTAACCGTCGCGGCTGTTCTTCTCGGTAAGATTGACCTTACAGACCTCAAAGGCGTTTTAGACGAAGACGGCAGACCCAAAGTCTTCTACCCGCCGGGCAACACACTTCACGACAACTGCCCCAGACGCGGATTCTATGACCGCGGCGTTCTCGACAAGAGATTCGCAGAAGGCGGCTGCCTCTGGAAAGTCGGCTGTAAAGCACCTTACGTCCACGCAGACTGTGCACTCAGAAAGTGGAACAACGGAACAAGCCTTTGTATGCAGGCCGGCGGCCCGTGTATCGCTTGTGTCGAACCGATTTTCCCCAACGGCTCTATGCCCTATTATGTTGAGAGAGAAAGCGCAGGCGTCCTGTTCGGCGTAAACATCGGAACCGTTGCAGCACTTGCAATCGGCGCAGCAGTCGTCGCAGCCGGTGTTCATGCTGTCCGCAGAGTAAACAAGGAGAAGTGATGAAAAATGGTTAAAGTTACAGTTGATCCCTTAACGAGAATTGAAGGTCACATGAAAATTTCCGCTGAGGTCGATGACAAAGGTTATATCACCTCTGCACAGAGCGGCGGTATGCTTTTCCGCGGTTTTGAAAGAATGCTTCAGAACAAAGACCCCAGAGACGCATCTATGCACGTTGCCAGAATCTGCGGTGTTTGTCCGATTTCTCACTCCATGACCGCAACCAACGCGCTTGATGATCTTTATCAAGTCGCAGAAAGCGTTCCGAAGAATGCACTTGCTGTCAGAAACTTTATTCAGGCCGCAAACACAGTTGCCAGTCACGCAACACACATCTACATTTTATTCGGTCCCGACTTGGCCAATCCGAGATACAGAGATGTTTTAACCGGCTCCACCCTCAGCTTGGGCGCAACCGGCGAAGCAGTTTGGAAGGAATTGGTCGGCAGATTTGCACCGCTCAGTTACAAGATTGACGGTAAAGCAGTTCCTGTCGGTACCAGCTACTTAAACGCAATTCCGGAAAAGAAAAGACTTCAGGAAGCAATCGCTCTCTTCGGCGGTAAAATGCCCCACCAGGCTGTTACTGTTGCCGGCGGTGTCACATGTACACCTGACCTCGGCGAAATTTCCAAAGCAGCAGCAATCTACTTGAAAGTCATGGAATTCGTTCAGAACTATACACTCGGCGTGCCGCTCGACACTTGGATTGCAAACACTGCACAAGCCAAGACCCCCGACGCAGCCGTTAAGTTCGTGATTGACCACCTCTCAAGCTTAATCAGCAAGTCTTCCACCAACAATTTCTCTAGAGAAAACGGTTGGAAAGATGTTGAACTCTTCGCAGCATTCGGTTCCGAACTTGTCGGTGAAAAGCTCCTCGGTCTTCCGGCCAGCTTAAGACTCGACAAAATCGGCGGTTACCAGGACCCGAGCAAAATTTGCTTCTTGTCTTACGGTTCATTCTATGACAGCAGCAAAGACGGTTACAACCCAGAAAGTCCGACCGGCGAACGCTTCTTGACATCAGGTGTCGTTTCCGGCAACTTGAAGTTCGAAGACTTCGACTCCAAGAAGATTACAGAAAGTATTCAGTGCGCCTTCTATGAAGACGACGTTCCCTCCAGACACCCGTATGACGGAACCACTGTCCCTGTTTCCAAGGCAGAACAGATTAACCTTGATGCAGGTGTCACCGACAAATACAGCTGGCTCAAAGCACCGCGCTACAACGGCACACCCGCCGAAGTCGGTCCGCTTGCCCGTATGATTGTCGCACAGGACCCGTTGGTGACCGGTCTCGCAAAAGCCTTTGCAGACAACGGCATGTCACCGGCAAACGTTTACACCAGAGTGCTTGCACGTATGCAGGAAACTGCAATCCTTGCGCACAAGATTGTTGACTTCCTTAATGACATCGAACCTGGAAAACCGTTCGCAACACCTCTCGACATGAGAGCTGCAAAAGACGGCAGAGGTATGGGTCTTTGGGAAGCGCCCCGCGGTGCACTCGGTCACTGGATTACAGCTGACGGCTCCGGAAAAACAAAGAATTATCAGGCAATTGTTCCGAGTACATGGAACCTCGGTCCGCGTGATGAAAACGGAATTCCGAGCCCGGTTGAACAAGCTCTCGTCGGCAATGCAATTTCAGGCGTTGACAACGTTGGCGGCGCAGATTACACAAACCCTGTCGCCATTCTCCATGTCGGCCGTTCTTACGACCCGTGTGTTGCTTGTGCTATTCACACCATTGACGCAACAGGAAAGAATGCCCCGAAAGACTATGAATTATTCTAAGGGGGTTTTCTAAATGTCAGAAAATGCACAGAAAACCAAAACCGTCGAACGATACAACTGGGTTGAGCGCTGGACACACACGTTCCACGCCATCGCCATGCTGGTCTTGATCTTTACCGGTCTGCACATCTACTTCGGTTGGGACATCATGACATTCCATAACGCGCGTATTTTACACATGATTATGGTTCCCGTCTTGATTTTAACCAACTGGTGTTTGGTTCCGTACGGAATTCTTTCCCACGGATGGCAGGAAGGCGGCGTCATGGGCGTCATCAAGCACTTCTACTACGGCTACATCTTCAACAAAGAAGACTACTACCGTTTGAAGGGTATGGTCCTCAACTTCTTCGGAAAGCAGGAAAAGTATCCCGAATTTACGGTTTACAACAAAGCAACAGGTCACTACAAAACCAAACTTCACCCGATGTTTAAAATCTTCATCGTTGTGGAAGGTATGTGTATTTTCCTGATCTTCATTACCGGAATCGTCCTTTACAAGGTTGACTGGAATATCGTTGGTATTCCGATCGCTCACTGGCTGACGATCATCTTCGGATGGATCTCACCGATTCTGAACATGAACGGTCTTGAATTTGCACGCTGGCTGCACTTAGCTTTGACGTACTTCTTCATCTTCGAATTGATTTGCCACGCATTCATTTTGGAATTCGATACAAAAGTCTTCAAGTACTGGAGATCGATTTTCATTGATGGTAAAGAATACTTGGACAGCCCGGTTGTTCAGGTCATCGACGAAGAAGAACACCACTAAAAATAAAAATGATAAAATTGAAAAGGAAAATCTAAGGAAACCCTCTGTTTCCTTTTCTTTTTCCGGGCGGCGTGAAACGGCGAACGGTCTTCTCCGGGCGGCGCAAAGCGGCGATCGGGCTTGAAACGTAAGTTTCAAGTTTTATCTTTTTTTCGTTTTTTTGTTTATTGTTATCATTTTTTAATTCTTTATTTTACAATGCTGTTTTTGAAGTATTTGAAAAAGTGCATTTCCTTTTTTGTTCTTCTAAAAAAGCGTAGTTCGATTTTGATTTCTTTTAAAATCCGCGGTGCTCGCGCGCGGCGAG
>JAJDHP010000016.1 GCA_030266245.1 Methanimicrococcus sp. OttesenSCG-928-J09 | reverse complement strand
TGATTTAGTACAATCCGGAACAATCTCGGTATAGACTTTCCCTTGCCGTTTTACTAATCCGAAAACAATTGTCTTATGACTTGCACCGCGCCCTCTTTTTCCTTTTACACGACGCGGGCCAAAATAAGATTCATCTACTTCTATCTCGCCTTGGAAAGGGGATTCTGCTTCGCAGAATCCGGCAATCCGCTCGCGGATTGCCATAAGATATCTGTTAACAGTTTTACGATCTAAACCAACTATTTGGGATATTTGAGTTGCATCTAAATCTAAAGAAAAAAGCTTTACAATTTGTCTAAATTTTGCTTCAGAAATTTTAGAACGAATTGCATACTTATTTTTCGGTTGCATGATCATGATTTGAACACCTAATTACTTAGTTATTCTCCTCGTGACCCTAAAAAAATTATATATAAGAAATTCATTCAAATAGTGTATAATGTATAAAATTCCTATTAATTTTTAACAAATTTACGAATAAAAAAATAAAATTTTTAAAAAAAGATCAAGGGATAGTTATGGACAATAGAATGATTTCAAGAATTTTAATTATATTTAGTATTTTATTGACTTTTATATTACTGTCGGAAACTGCAGTAGCAGACTTTTCACCAGTTCCGGATCCTATTGATTTGAAGGATGGGGCAATATATATTGAGTATATCCAGGAGTCGAATGCGTTTCACGTTACATCTAGTCTCGGTGTAACTTATTTGGCGAGTATTGATCAGATAATAAATATATCATACTCAGGAACGGGCTCGACAGTGAATACAATAAGAATTGATGGCAAAAATATCGTCGATGCCCCTGAGTTTAACATCCAAATCAATGGAATAGATATTAAAAACACAACAAAAAGCAGCATATCTATACAAAACGGTGCAAAAGTTAATCTGATTTTAAACGGAAGCAATAAGTTAACAGGCGGTAGTGCCGGATACAAGAATATTGTTTCCGGGAAAGCCGGAATTGAAGTTCCGAAAGGATGTGAAATTACAATTACTTCTTCTAACGGTGGAAGTTTGAAAGCGATTGGAGGTAATGGGGCAGGAGATGACAACGGCCAAACAGGAGGAGGCAGCGGAATCGGAAGCAACGGAGCAAATAATTATGCAGAAGATGGGGAAAAAAGTGGCAAAATAACAATTACAAAAGCTGAGATTTGGGCGATCGGAGGACAAGGCGGTGGAAGTGGAATTGGAAGCGGAGGCGGAGGCGGCACAAACAATACTGGTAAAAAGGGTGGGGATGGCGGTGTAGTCGATGAAATAAAAATAATAGATAGTACAATAACGGCTGTGGGGGGAGATGGAATCATGCACTATTCCACGAAAGGGGGCGGCGGAAGTGGAATTGGAAGCGGAGGCGGAGGTCGCATCGCCGGTTCAAATATATTTGGAAACGGAGGAAATGTGAACTCAATCATAATTCAAAATAGTATAATTACAGCAGCCGGCGGAAAAAGCATTGAAATATTTGGACTGGGCAGCGGAATCGGAAGCGGCGGGGGCGGGAGTTATCACAGCGAAGAAGATCCCATTGAAAAGGGCGGCAAAGGCGGTTTGGTTTCTTCGATCAATATTTCGGGTGAAAAAACTGATATTATTGTTACTTCCGGAGGAATCGGCCGCGGTTCTCATGGAAAGAGTAAAGGGGCAAGTAACGGTGATACACCAGCGGATATGGCGAATGTCATTATCGAAAGCGGCAACGTTTTGATTTTGAATCAACCGCCAACAGCAAATGCCGTTTTCAAGAATTCAAGCAGTGACCCTGTTTTTCCGATCTCATTTACGGTAACAGATTCTGATGGAAAAGGTCTTCCGAATGCGGAAGTAGTTAGGTCAGAAACATATTCGGCAAGGACGCGCGCAGATGCTTCTGAACGATTGGAATCATTTATGACTCAGGGAGAAATTACAGACAAAAAGGAATACTTTAAAGACGGGTCTGTGACAATGTGGTTGCCTGTAGGTAATGATCAAAAATTTGACTTTTCAGCAGGCGGATTTAAATACTCAACGGAAAGACACAATGTTTTAAGTGTACTACCAAGTTCGATGCCGGTTGAACCGATAGATGTAAAATTAACATCATTTAAACGGGATGATATTTGTCTGGACGATGATTTAGTTGTTTCCGATGTCCTGAGAATTTCCGTTTTTGATAAAAATAATGTAGATATCTATTTAGTCGAGGGTATTCTTCGAGAATCTACCGATTACCCCATTTCTATATCACAGAATAGTCTGGGAACAGTAACTGACCATACAGTTATTGTTGACAGCAATAATGTTGTTCTCGACAATCCGCTTGAAATTCAAATTAGAGGAATTAATGTTTACAATTCTTCAATACCTGCTATTTCTTTACAAAACAAAGCAAATGTCAAATTGATTTTGTCACATGATAATAAATTAACCGGCGGCACTGCTGCAGACGACATAGGATTGCCCGGAATCGAAGTCCCCGACGGGTGTGAACTTACAATTACTACTGTCGGCGATGACCCGACAGCAGGAAGTTTAACGGCAATAGGCGGTAACGGCATGGATATCAATGGCGGCGGTGCGGGTATCGGAAGTCGCGGAAATAGTGCAGATTGCGGTTCGATTACAATTAAAGACGCAAATGTGATTGTAATAGGAGGTTCCGGCGGTCTTGATGGTGGCGGCAGCGGTAGTGGAATTGGAAGCGGCGGCGGTACAAAGGGTGGGGACGGCGGTTCTGTTTCTCTCATTAAAATTTCCGGAACAAGGACAGATGTTATTACTTACGGCGGTATCGGCAAAGGTTCACTAGGATCTGAGGGAAGTAGCACCACGGCGCGGACTGATGTTATCATCGAAAACGGCAACGTTTTGATTTTGAATCAGAAGGAAACAGCACGAACTAATTTCAGAAATTCAACCGGTGGCTTTATTGTTCCGGTCACATTTACGGTAATAGATTCTGATAGAAACGGTCTTTCAGGTGCTTCGGTTAAATCCAACTCCTACAGTTATTCGGCAATGACGAGAAAAGACATGAATGGGAGAATTAATGCAATTAGACCAGATCTTGCATCCGATTATAAAGAGTTGTTCGCGGACGGAACGGCAACGCTTTGGATTCCGAGTGGAGTAAGCGAGTTCGATTTATCATTAGATGGTTATCTGTCGGTTACAGATCCATTTAACGTTGTGACAGAGGGTGTTGAACCGGGTATCGGAAAAATGTATCTTGTTGAACTTGCACTTCCTGAGATCGAAAACAAAGATGACGGCAGCAACGGCGGTGGCAATGGTTTCGGCAGCGCTAAAATCGTTGAACAAAATAAAGTGACAGAGGAAAAGAAGGAAACGCCTTCTCAGCCGGATCAAACAGGTTCAAACGATCAAACAGACTCGAAGGACCAAACGAATCAAGACCAAGGATATAATAATGGAAATAATAACGGAAATACAAACGCGTCAAGAAATGCTTGGATAATCGCAGGCGTTGGTTTGGCTGTTGTCGCGGGACTTGTCGGCATTTACATCCATGGGAAAAATAAATGAATGAAGTTCTTTTGAGCTTCATTTTCTTTTTTTCTTTCTTTCTTTCTTTCTTTCTTTCTTTCTTTCTTTCTTTTTTTGGAATAAATAGAATTGATATTTTTTCAGTCTTTGATTTCGATTTATCTTTTTGAGTTTTATTTCCTTTTTCAAATTAGTAGAAATTATTCAATTGAATGTTCATTTCAAGTTCTGTCTTTTAATCACGATTTAAATGTTCATAAACGGAACCGGTAAGGTAGCTGTGGCAGTTAGTTTTGCGTTCGGCAGGTAAATGTAAGAAAAAAAATTAAACATCCCCGCTTTACTTTTCGTTTATTTTTATTTAATAATTGTACCTATCGAACGCAAAACTAATTGCAGGAGGGAGGAAGATGTTTGTTTCTACTTGGAGTCAGATTACAGTTACCGATTGGAGTCAGGTTACAGTTACCGATTGGAGTCAGGTTACAGTTACCGGCGGGAGGGTGGTGTTTACTGAAAAATCGCTTACGCGATTTTTGCTGCTGCCGCAGCTGCTGCAACATTATCTGTTCTTGTTAGTATTATCTGCCGCCGCGCACGAACACCTTCATTTTTAAAAGTCAGCAAAAACAGACTGTGTTTTCAAAAATAATCTCTACCACTGCCGCCAAATCATTCATTCACAACGCTCACGAAAAATGAAGTATAAATAAGACAAATTCCTTTTAAAAACATCAAAAAATTGGAGAAAAACAATGAATAATGATCTTTACAAAATATTTACACTCGGCGGATGGATTTTATTAATCCTCTCAGCGGTACAGATATTTTTACTACCGATTTTCATCGTTCCGCTTCCGATTCTTTTCATTCCGACCGCGATTGTCTTTGTGATTGCCGCGTTTGTAAAAAAGATGGAAACAGCTTTTCCGTCATATCTCAATAACGAAAAGGAGAGCATCATTTACAATTTGAAAATTGTCTCTTGGGCAATGTACATTACCGCCGCCCTTCCGCTCGTTTTGGGAATTTACAAATACATGACGATGACAACAGACCCGTCATTTCTGAGTTCACTCATAAATCTGATCGGTATCGGCGCGACCGTAATCTCTTCCATAATTCTTTTCCTGGCAGGATATTTAATAAGAATATTGAATTACGGCACGAAAAATGTTCACACATACACCGTCGGATACAATGTTTACAGAGAAAACGGAAATGGAAGCGAGTATACCGGCGAATATAACGGCGGATATGACAGCGAAAATGATTACAATAACGAAGCGGACTATACAGACGCAGAATTTACAGAAAATAAATAATAGATAATTCAAACAAAACATACAAAATACGCAGCAAGCTATCTGATTGGCAGATAAATTCAACATAATATTAATATTCGTTTTTAAAAAAATGCAAAAACATGCCGTCTGACATTTCATCAAACGGCATTGTTTTTGATTTGGGGATTTACTGATGGTCAATAAGGTTTGTTTTACAAACCCGTGAACCGATTTCGTTTTAGATGCTCATTCGAGCAATACAACCGGCTTGATAAGGTCTTTGGGCTTTTCCTTCATCAAAAGAAGAGCCTTTTCCATGTTTTCGAAACCGTCAAAGACGTGTGTTACCATCTTTTCAGGCTTAATGCGGTTGTAAACAGCAAGATCAACCATCTGTTCCATTTTCAGACGGCCGCCGGCAACGAGTCCGCCGCGGATATCTTTGTGGGACATACCATTGCCCCAAGCCAGACGCGGGACCGGAATTGTGTCGCCTGATCCGAAGTAGTTAACATTTGAAATTGTTCCGCCCGGACGGGTCATTTCAATGGCTTGTCCGAGTGAATTGGAGTCGCCGCCGGCAACAATTGTTGCGTCAACGCCTTTTCCGTTGGTTGCTTTTAAGATCTGTTCGACGATGTCGCCTTTCTTGTAGTCGATTGCATCGGTTGCGCCATATTCCTGAGCAACGTCAACACAAATCTGACGGTTTCCGACAGCGAATAATCTTCCTGCACCGAGAATCGCGGCGCCGGCAACAGCCATCAAACCGACCGGACCGATACCGATAACAGCAACTGTTTCTCCCGGCTTAATGCGGGCGAGTTCGGCACCCTGAATGCCTGTCGGAGCCATGTCGGGAAGCATAACTGCCTGTTCCAATGACATGCCTTTGGGCATAAGAGCCAAGTTCATGTCAGCATCATTGACATGGAATTCTTCGGCGAAAACACCGTCTTTAAAGTTGGAGAATTTCCAGCCGGCAAGCATACCGCCGGAATGCTGCTGGTAGCCCTGCTGAACAGCTTCTGAGCGCCAGTCCGGAGTAATTGCCGGAACAATAACACGGTCGCCGACCTTGAAGTCTTTCACTTCTGATCCGACTTCCACAATTTCACCGACGGCTTCGTGACCTAAAATCAAATCCTTGCGGTCTCCCAAAGCACCTTCCCAAACGGTGTGAATATCAGATGTACACGGCGCAACAGCCAGCGGGCGCACAATCGCGTCATAGGGTCCTGCCACGGGGGCATCCTTCTCAATCCATCCAACCTTTCCGATGCCAAGCATTGCAAATCCTTTCAAATATAACATCTCCTAATTTTACTCAATTATGTTAAACTCACTTTTAACTCTCTGATTACAGATTTAATTGGTTTTTTTAATCTGCAATTTTGTCGATTATTCGGACTTATATAAACATTTCGGGTCTTTAATTAACAATTATGATATATAAAAAGTAAAACGTTATCTTGTGAACAAAATTGGATAGAAGATATAATTCGACAACAAATGAGGAATCCGACACCGATTCAAATAAAAATTTTTAAAAAACAGACACGGCTTGATGAAAAAAAGATCGTAAAAAAAGAAACAAAAACAGCAGAGTTTGTAATGATTTTTAATGAGAATATTTGAAATTATTAGTCGAAAAAATTGAGAACAAGAGTTATAAAGGATAGAAAAAAATTCTTAAGTTCAAAAAATCAAAATTTATTTAAAATGACTTGACCAACCCTCATTTAAAAATGTCTTAAAAGAATTCAAACAAAAAAGAATTAAAACGAATTAATATTCTGAATATAAAAATTCTATATGATTCAGAATTCTAAACAAAATCAATTCTAAAAAATCAATTATAAACGGAAATAATTCTAAAAAAACTGTTCTAAACGGAAGTAATTCTAAAAAATCAGTTCTAAACGGAAATAATTCTAAAAAACTGTTCTAAACGAATTAATTCTAAAAAAATCAGTTTTAAATTCAAAATAATTCAAAATTCCAAATAAATCCGAATTCCAAAGAAAAATTCGGAATTATTCAGAAATCAAAAAAGAAAAATTAAAGTAATTTTTCAGCAAGCGCAACCGCGCCGTCAATTTCAGAGGGGTTTTCGGAAACACTGCCGACAGAAACGTACTTTCCGACAGATTCGATACCGAGCATACCGGCAACTTGATTGTATTTGTCCAAGTTGACATCAAATGCGCTTCGGTCAGGTGTGTTTTGTGAATAAATGAATCCGATCTTTTTACCGGGAGGAACACGGGACTTGGATTGAGCATCAACACAAGCGAAAAGACGGTCAATGAAGATTTTTTCCTGAGCGGTAATGTCGAAGAAATAGACAGGACTTCCCATTAAGATAGCGTCTGCTGCCACAACTTTTTCCATGACTTTTCCAAAATCATCTTTTTGGACACAAGTGTCATGCGCCTTACAATAATTGCAGCCTTTGCAGGGGTTGATGGTTAATTTTGCTAAATCGATGTGTTCTGTTTCCGCGCCTTTTGCGGCGACAGCTTCTAAAGATTTGTTCACAAGTGTTGCTGTGTTACCCTTTTCGTGAGGGCTTGCTGTAATTCCGATAATTTTCATTATAATCCACACCGTAGAATGGTTTCAAAATAGTTTTAAAAGACAGAAAATTATACCGTTTTTCGTTGTAACAGTAATTGTTACAACAATAAATAAAAAGAGTTTAATTATTTAATTCTTTGGGTATTGCAGCCATCATATCTTCAATCATTTGATGAACGGTTGTTCTTTTCAAAGATTCTTCCATCGCCTTCTGCGCAGACAGCAAATGATCTTCAATACTGGAATGAATATAGCAGCAAGCTTCACTTGAAGTGCTCGGACAATTTTCATTTTCAGTGCCGCCGACATCATTTCCGCCGGACAATTTTGGACAGGAATGGCAATCAACCGGACATTTCATTTCAGCTCCTTTGTGGGAATTGAAAAGCGAAACATCTTCAACGACTTCAACTGCCTGATAAATATCAAAAAGCGTCAGGTCGGAAACATCTTTTAAAAGGAAAGCGCCGCCTTCGCCGGATTTAACATCAGCAATTTCCGCTTTTTTCAATTGACCCAAAATACGGCGGATAACGACAGGATTTACAAAAATGCAGGAAGCTAAGAAGTCTGATGTCATTTTTTGACTGCTGCCGCGAACGGCAAGAATCAGCACAATATGAACAGCAATACTGAATCTGCTTGAAATTTTCATTTACCGGCACCCCCTGCATTTTTTGAATATTGAATAAACAATAATAGAAGATTTATTGAAGAATATTTTGAAACAATTTGAATAATGTATAATGTCTCACAGATGTTATTTTAAGTTTTGGTTAAAACCCGTTTAGGGGTTTTAAAAATAGATAATTAATGTGTTTCAGTGTGTGTTTTAATGTATGTTTCAGTGTGTGTTTGTGTGTTTCGGGTGTGTATTACAAATCATTTTCATTTCTGCTGCCGTTTAATTTTATTTTTTTATTTTCATCTTAATGAAAGATATACAATTGTAAAACAATTGTCTGAATCATATTTAACTAGCACTTTTCACGATTCTAAAATAATGTCAAAAGATTACACGCGCAAAAAACCTATAATCAGCGGAACTGTCAGTCCGCTTCATAAAAAGCGAGTAGAACAGCTTGTTGAAGCAGGGGAGTTTGCGAGTGTTTCTGATTTTATCGGCCAGGCTGTGTCGGATCTGCTGAACAAATATGAAGACAGATTCAGCGGAAATACGATTGCCCCTATCGGAAATTCAAATTCGTTTACGGAAGACGAAATGATTTTGCTTAGAAGCATTCTTCGTGAAAAAGCAGCTGAGATGAATTTTGAAAAACCTAAAAAGAAGTAATAGATAGAAAAAAGAAAGAATAATCTAACCGACAATTCTGCCTTTAGTTCCTGTTTTTAACCAATTCCGACTGACTCGGTAACCTTAAATAGATAAAAAAGATTTATTTCACTCTCAATTTATCGAATGTGTTTTTACCACATTTTACTATTATTTATGATTCAATTTTAGATTTAATTTATCTATTAATCAATTTTATCTATTCATTTTGATTTATCTGATTAACTTTTTAGCAGCTTTATTTTTTAATAATTATTTCAAAGATGATGCTTTTTTAAATTTACGAGGAAAATGCATGAAGATTTTATTAGTCGGCGGCGGCGGCCGTGAACACGCAATTGCAGCGGCGGTTAAAAGAAGTCCGCAAAACCCGCTTCTTTATACGGTTATGTCAAAAATGAATCCCGGAATTGCAGCGCTTTCCGAAGATGTTTTAATCGGCGATGAAAAGGACGCGGCTGCTGTTGCCGCCTTTGCCGAAAAGAACGGGATTGATTTGGCATTTATCGGCCCCGAAGCACCGCTTTCGGCAGGCGTTTCCGATGCTCTTTGGAATGCCGGCGTTCCGGCAGTCGGGCCGAAAAAAGATTGCGCACGAATTGAAACCGACAAAGCGTGGGCACGCAAATTTATTGAAAAAAACGGCATCGACGGCAACCCGGAATACGCCGTTTTTACAGATTATGAAGAGGCCGCCGCTTTCATTGATAAATTAAAAGATGTCGCTGTCAAACCGGCAGGTCTTACCGGCGGCAAAGGCGTTAAAGTGATGGGCGACCAGCTTCCCGACATTGCCGCTGCCAAAGAATATACAAAAGAAGTCTTAAAAGGCGACAGCGTTGTGATTGAAGAACGTTTCATCGGCGAAGAATTTACACTTCAGGCGTTTGTCGATGGTAAAAATTTGGCATTCTGCCCGACTGCTCAGGATCACAAACGCGCTTATGAAGGCGATGTCGGTCCCAATACGGGCGGCATGGGCGCTTATACAAACGCCGGCGCGCTTTTACCGTTCCTTACGGAAGAAGAATATGAAACGGCAAAAAGAATTATGAAAGAAACCGTTGCCGCTTTCCCTAAAGAAACAGGCGAAGAATTCAAAGGGATGCTTTACGGTCAGTTTATTTTAACGAAGCGCGGACCGAAATTAATTGAATATAATGCCCGTTTCGGTGATCCGGAAGCCATGAATGTGCTTTCCCTTTTGGAAACCGATATGGTTGAAATAATGAAAGCCGTCACAACGGGAACTTTGGATCAGCTGGAAGTTGAATTTTCAAAGAAGGCAACAGTTTGTAAATATGCGGTTCCTGCGGGTTATCCGGACGAACCTAAGAAAGACGCTGAGATTGAAGTTTCGGCTGATGCCGGCGCGGCAATCGCAAGCGAAAAAACAGGGCCAAACTCTGATTTGATTATTTATTATTCCAGCGTTTATGAAAAAGACGGAAAAATATTCACGACAGGATCAAGATCTGTCGGCGTTGTGGGTTTGGCGGAAACAATTGAAGAAGCTGAAAAGATTGCTCAGAATGCACTCGACAATCAGATCAAAGGCGATTTGTTCTTCAGAAGAGATGTCGGAACGAACGCGCTTGTTCAGAAGAGAATCGATCACATGAATGAGATTCGTTCTGAAAAATAATAAAATTGAATAGAATCAATGAAGATAAATGAACCAATAAAGTATTAAATTGGGCATGAATTGAGATTTATCAAATTTGTGTTTTAAAAAATTAGGTGACAGAAATGAAAAATTTGCTTTCGATGGCGGACTTGTCTCTTGAGGACATTTACGGCATTTTGGACTTGGCGGAAGAAATTAAAGAAAAAAGAAGCCAGGGTAAAGTAACAGATCATTTGAGAAACAAAAGTTTGGGCATGATTTTTGAAAAATCATCGACGCGCACGCGCGTTTCTTTTGAAGTCGGCATGAACGATTTGGGCGGTCATGCGCTTTATTTAAATTCAAATGACATTCAAATCGGCCGCGGAGAAACGATTGAGGATACAGCCAAAGTTCTTTCCCGCTACTTAAATGGAATTATCGGCCGTGTCTACTCTCATGAAACTTTGGTGAAGCTTGCCGAAAATGCAACTATTCCGGTCATTAACGCGCTTTCCGACAAAGAACACCCGTGTCAGGTTTTGGCTGACCTTATGACAATTAAAGAATATAAAAACCGTATCTCCGACATGAAATTTGTTTGGGTCGGCGACGGCAACAATGTCTGTAACTCTTTAATGCTGGCCTGCGCCATTGCCGGCATGGAAATCGTTGTCGCTTGTCCGAAAGGTTATGAACCCGCCGAAGAATATATTGCAAAAACCAAAGAGCTCGGCGGCATTTTAACGATTACCGATAACCCCTTAGAAGCCGCCAAAGACGCCGACATTCTTTACACCGATGTTTGGGTTTCGATGGGCGACGAAGCTGAAGAAGAAAAGCGTCTCAAAGTTTTCGAAGGCTATCAAATCAATGAAGAACTCATCGCCGTTTCAAAGCCGGATGTCATTGTGATGCACTGTCTGCCCGCTCACCGCGGTTATGAAATTTCCGCCGGCGCAATCGACGGACCTCATTCCGTTGTTTTTGATCAGGCAGAAAACAGATTACACGCTCAGAAGGCTGTGCTTTTGAAATTGATGGTTTTGGATGAACAATAATCAGAATCCAAAATCTGTCACCTTTTTTTATTCATTTTTTTGAAAAACGAATTACTTTTTTATTGATTTTTTGAAAATTTGTGCGGCTCGCGCGTGCGGTGCCGGCGGAGAGAGAGAGAATAGTCACAGCGGCGGAGCCGCTAAAAATCGCGTCAGCGATTTTAAAATGCAAACCGCCCTCCCACTGCAAAACGGAAACCTGACTCCAACCGGTAACAAACACCTGACTCCAACCGGTAACAAACACCTGACTCCAACCGGTAACAAACACCACCCTCCCATCGGTAATTAGTTTTGCATTCGGCAGGTACATATAATTAAAAAACAAAAAAATGAAAAAGCGCCCATTGATTTTACGATTCGATGAAAATGATGCTGCTCGCGCGCGCAGACTGCCGGCAGCAGATACAGTAAATTGAATTTATAAGACAAAATATAAATGTAAACCGTTTTTTATTATTTTTTTCTATTTTTAGAACCTCTCTAAATGCCGTCTTTTGCTCGCTGCGCTCACAAAATCCATCATTTAGAGTGGGGCTTATTTTAAAAAAAAATTAAACAACGTTTTTCTTTAATTTGATGAAAAGCGAACGCCTTCTTTTCTTTTTTTGGTTTTGGGAATGACGGCGTTCGGGTTTCATCAGGTCAATAAAAAAAGATGTTTAGGTTTGGTTGAATATGATAATTTAATAACCTTGAAAACATTCATCTTTTTCATGAAAGAAAGACTTTACAGATATTATCCCGATGATTTCGGGCGCCTTAATTTCCGTGTCCTGCACATGGATTTAGATTTTGATGTTTTCGATGAACGAACTGTTGTCACATCTAAAATGCATCTTAAAAATATGGATGCGCCGGCCAATGGAATTTCGTTAAACTGCCGCGACTTGGAAATATTAGAAGTCCGCGCGCCGAACATGGAAAAATACGAATACCGGCAAAAAGAAGCTTATCTTGACATTTATTTCAATCCGCCCGTTCAAAGAAATGAAAGAATTGAAATTATTACCAAAACAATCTGCCGCCCGACCAAAAACCTGCTTGAAGGTCTTTATTACGACGAAACGCCCGCAGGCGCACCGCCGCAGCAGATTACACAGTGTCAGCAATGGGGATTCCAGCGCATCGTTCCCTGCATTGACGATATGACCGCCAAATGCACCTACCGAACCACCATCCGCGCCGACTCACGCTACACAAATATCATTACAAACGGCGACATCGCAGTTCCCCGAAAAACCGTTTCAACAGATTCGGCGACAGGACTTTCACGCGATGAAATCGTTTATGAAAACATGAAAACGCCGATGGCGCCGTATCTCTTTTTCCTCGGCGTCGGCACTTACGATACATATACACGCGAATTTGAATATCCCGACGACCACTGTTTTGATTTAGAACTTCTCGTTCCGCCCGGATCCGATAAAAATTATGCCGAGCAATCGATAGATATCCTTCAAGACTCCGTCATGTGGATTTACCTCTTTACCGGCCCCGAAAGTCATAAAGATGTTGAAATTAAAAAACAGATTTTTGATTTGACAAAGCTGAGAGACCACCTCAAATACAATCTCAATTCCGCGTCCATCAATCCCGATAATCTCAATAAAACAATGGCGAACTTAGCTGCTGTTCGTGATAAAATTGCCGAACTTTCCAAAGGGCTCGCGTTCGGCTACAAATATACCGGTACCGTTTACCGCGAAATCGGCATGCAGAACTCCGACTTCGGCGGCATGGAAAATGTCGGCAACACGACCATCACAACCAACCGCATCATGCCGTCTAAAAACATGCTTGACGGCGCTTTTGAATACATGGCGGATGTCAAAGCCCACGAATATTATCACAACATCAACGGATCGGAAGTGACAGGCAACAGCCCCTTTGAAATCTGGCTCAACGAAGCCGTTACCGTTCTCATTGAAAACGAGTTCCACGCTTATTTCTTCGGCGAAGATTACACGCGCCTTCAAACAATTCTCAATCTTTACGCGCCCGTTTCGGGAACATTCGCGTTAGATTCGGGCGCCTCATCCATGCCGGTTCTGCCCGAAGGATTCAACGATCCCAACGATTTGATTACGTCCGTCACTTACGTTAAAGCACCCGAATTTGTCAGAATGGTTGAAACACTCATCGGAAAAGGTTCCTTCGCGCGCGGTCTGGACGCTTATCACCGCAAATACAGCCACAAAAATGCAAGAACATTTGATTGGATTCATGAGATGGAAGTCGTTTCGGGAATGCAGCTGATGCGCATGTCCAACAGCTGGCTGCACCAAACCGGCTACCCTGTGCTCTCAATTCAAAAATCATATGATGCCGCGTCAGGCACATTTAAAATGTCGCTGGTACAAAATATTTCATACACGAAACAGCCGTGGCAGTTTCCGTTTTCATACGCGCTTTGCGACAGAAAAGGAAAAATCATTTACGAAGACACTTATTTCGTTCAAAAGCGCGAAGAAGAAATTATTATTTCAGATGTCGACCAGCCCGCATTCGTTTCATTTAATCGCGGCGGATCTTTTTACGGCAAAATCGAAACCGATGCCGACATAAAAGAACTTTATATGTAGGCGAGAAAAGACAAAGATATTATCGGCCGCTGGCTTGCATTTTATACGATTACGGATCTTGAAAAGAACAGATTGCTGCGCGACAAAAATGCAGTACCTGCCCCTGAATATGTTGATCTTTATCATGAATTGCTTTGCGACCAGATGCTTTTGGAAGAAACGGGAAGTCTCTTCCTGACGCTTTTTGAATCAGTTGATAATGAAGAAGCAGCGCACCGCTACAAAGAACTCTATGATGTGCGGGTTCGGCTTCAAACCGCTATCGCAAAAACCCATGAATATTCTTTAAAAATTATTTACGACGAATATTCCGAAGTTCAGGATCCCGAAGAAGACAAACTCTTTTCAATGCGCGGCTCCCTGAGGCTGAAAGCCGGACAAATCAAACGCCGCCAGGTAAAAAACACAGCCCTCAGACTTTTGTCAGTATTGGATACGCCTGAAATTCACGCTGTCATTAAAAAGCAATTTTTGACGGCAGTCAACGCAACCGACAGAGCTGCCGCATTCGGCGCCTGGCTGAACAGTTCGGCAGCGGAAAAGCGCGAGCTGACGCAGATTTATATGGAAGAATGCAAAAAAGATTTGGTTGCTTGGGAAGCATTTTTATCAGCGGTTGCAAGTACGGACGCGCCCGATTGCTTGGAACTGGTTAAATTGATTGAAAGCGACCCGACATTCCGCATTGAGCAGGCGAATGACCAGCGCGCACTCTATGGTGCTTTCGCGCGCAACAGAAAATATTCACTGCAAACAGCAGATGGATTGGAATTTTTAAAGCAAACAATTATTCGTTTGGCGGGAATCAATGAATACAGCACGGTCGGTCTTTTGAATGCCTTTTCAATCATCGACTTCATGGAATCCGAATATTATATTCCGATGGTTGATGTTTTAGTGACCGTTGCCGAATCGATTGATGCCGAAAAATCACCGAGCGTTTACAACAGAATTATAAAACTGCTTGTCGGCGCGCCCAAAGCAGTGAAATTATATGAAAAAGAAGTGAAAGGAATTTCTTTCCTCACAAGAACAGAGTCTGCTTAACGCAGACTTTTTTCATTTATTAACGCTTAATTCGTTTGTTCATTCACTCAATTCATTCATTCATTCGTTCATTTAATTCATTTATAATTCATTCATTTAATTCATTCATTTAATTCATTCATTTAATTCATTCATTTAATTTTGTTCAAATTAATTTCAAATAAATTTCATATTTATATGCAGAGATTGAACGGTTTACAATGAATAAAAAAAGAAATAAAGGAATAGTTTCATTTTATTTCGTTCAACAAAAACGAATTGTGGCTTTTCACAGATTTCAGATGTTACACCGGTGGTTTGATTATGACTGACATTTTATTTCCTCCCTTTTTGACAATCGCCCTGACGGGAACGCCCGGCACAGGGAAAACGGAAGTGTCTAAAAAGCTTGAATCGGAAGGATACAGAATCCTTCACATTACGGAATTTATTAAAGAATACAGCATCCCGTCCGAACGTGATGATGAGCGTGATTGTGATGTTGTTGACATGGACGCTTTGGAAGAAGCTGTTTTTGAATATCAGCAGAAAATTCGCAAAGAATTCAATCAAACCTATTATTCTAACAATTTAACGCTCGGCGATGTTCATAAGTCGCCCGAATTTCTTCCGGTTTTAATTGTTGAAAGCCATTTGGCGCACTATTTATGCGATCTGTCAGTCGTTTTAAGAACGCATCCCAACACATTAAAAGACCGATTAGGAAGCCGCGGTTATTCTGACCGCAAAGTCATGGAAAATGTTATGGCGGAATCCATTGATGTTGTCCTTTGCGACTGCTTTGATTATTGCCGCCGCGTTTATGAAATCAACACCACTGAAATGTCATTAGATGAAACCGCAAGCTGCTTAAAGGAATTAATTCACGCGCTTTATGATGACGAACTCAAAACATATGAAAATCTGATGTCTAAAATGAACGCTTTCGCCGAAGACATTGCCGCTCAGCAGGCGCTTGCCGCCGGTCTTCCGATTTCGGATGTTCTTTGCGCCTATTCCGATACCGATGACGGCGCCGTCATTTACGAAGGTAACGATGAAGTCGGCGATTACGATGAAGAAAAGCATCCGATTCTCATCAAATATGTGCCCGGCAAAAATGATTGGAGCGAATTGGTCGACTGATCTCTTTCATTTTTATCTTTCTTTTTTTAACGGATTGTGATTTTTCTCTTTTTTTGAAAGTTTGTGCGGCTCGCAGCGTGCGGCTGTCAGCAGTAAACGGAATAGGCAAGGTAGCCGCAGCAATTAGTTTTGCATGGGCAGGTAAATGTAATGAAAAAAAGATGAAACCTGACATTGCTTTTATTGGTTTGAAAAAATGGCAAAGGTCGCGCGCGCGGCAGCTGAATTTAATTGTTGCTGCTGATTTATTATTACAGCGGCGGAGCCGCTAAAAATCGCGAAGCGATTTTTCTTAAACGTCTCACTCCCACTGCAAAACGGAAATCTGACTCCAAGCGGTAACGGAAAACTGACACCAAGTGGAAACTAAAATCTGACTCCAAGTGGAAACTAAAAACTGACTCTAAATGGAAATTAGTTTTGCATTCGGCAAGTGCATTTAATTTAAAATAAAATTAAAAGGGGATGTAGATTTTTGATATAAATTAAAAAATGCTGCAGCTCGCGCGCGGCGGCGGCCGAAGATAAATAAAAAACAAAGAACAATAAAGTGCAGAATTGAAAAGATAAACATCAAATTTCGCAGAATTAGCAAAAACCGAACGCCTTTTTTATCGTTTTTTGTAATTGAAAGGGCGTTCGGGTTTGGGATTTTAACAAAACCGATGTTTGGTTTTGTTTATTTTTGGGTTCTTTTTTCGTTTTTGATTTATTTTGGGAGTAAGTTATGCTTTCGTTTTTGTTTTTGGGGTTACGATAGAGATTTAGGTAGGTTATATGAGATTTTTGGTTTAGGTTTTTACTTTTTTGATTTGTTTGGGTTTTTAGCTTTTTGTTTGTGTGTGTTGTTTTTTGTTTTCGTTTTTGAAGGATTGGGTTCGTTTTAAGGTTTTAACAGGTTGGTTATTCCCGATAAAAACCGTTTTCATTTTTGAAAACGGACCTTAATTCCTTTCTCATATTCATTCATATTTTGAAAGGGTACAATGTGAAAGAAGCTTGTTAATTATATATAAGTATGTCAATATAATGAAGAAGAGACAACCACTACCCCATATACAGACAAACATACCAAACAGATAGGAAAGTATAATGAAAATAACAGAAAGTATAACAAAACTAATAGAAAGTATAATAAAAACGAAAAAAGAAAAAAGAAAAAGTGAAATTAAGAAAAACAAGCAAGATTAATAAATCCTAAAATATCAAGCAAACCAAAAACAAACCAAAAAGGGATAAAATGAAAATAACCGACAAAATTCACAGAATACGAATTGATTTTAAAATCGGAGACGTAAACCCCGAGCGTTTTGTTTATATGTATGTTCTTGTCGGTAAAGAAGGAATTTATTTAATTGACACCGGTACTTTCGGCGCCGATAAAACCCTCCGAAATTATTTGGAAGAAAACAAGGAATGCTTCCCGAACAGAGCTGTAAAAACAATTTTTCTGACACATACACATCCCGATCACATCGGCGGCGCCGCGGAGATGATGAAAGCAAATCCGGGCTGCGAGATTTACGGCAATGCTGACGAACAGGAATGGGTTGAAAATATCGACAAACAATTTGAAGAGCGCCCGATTCCGAATTTCTACGATTTAGTCAGCCAATCCGTTAAATTGACAGGAACAATTGAAGACGGCGGTATTTTTAAACCGGAAAACGGACTGACAATTCGAATCATTGAATCAAAAGGACATTCAAACGGTTCCCTTTCATTTTATTGGGAAGAAGAAAACGCCCTTTTTACAGGCGATGCGATTCCCGTTGCCGGCGATATTCCGATTTATGTGAATATGAAAGAATCCTTTGAAACACTTGAAAAATTGAAGAATTATCCGAATGTCAATTTATATTTATCAGCATGGGATGAAATATACGATTCGAAAACAGGACCGGAAAAAATTGATGCGGCAATCAGGAAAATGAAAAATATCGAAAATGCAGTCAGAGAAGAAATAAAAGAAAAAGGCGAAGCAGAAACGGACAAAGCCACACTACTAAAAGGCGCTGCAAAAAGGCTGAATCTGGAATTTCTGATTGGCAATCCTTTGTTTATCAAATCCGTTTATGTGACAATAGACGAAATTCAGAACGAAAAACAAAATGATAAACAAAAAGAAAAACAGAATAATAAACAAAATAAGAGCGGGAGCGATTAAATGTCCGCTTATTTCATTGTCAGCATTCAAATTACAGACCCCGAAAAAAGACCGGTTTACGACGAATATATCGAAAAAGTAAAGCCGATTGTTGAAAGTTACGGCGGCGAATACCTCGCCCGAAGCGAAAATATTTCCGTTTTTACAGGCGATTGGGAACCGGACCGCATCATTATCATACGATTTGAAACGCGGGAAAAATTGGAAATCTGTTTCGCTTCAGAAAAATATCAAAAAATCGCAGGACTGAGAGTTCAAAGCGTTTTAACGAATGCGATTATTGTTGAAGATGGATAAAAATAGAGAAAAGAGCAAGAAGATTAACTCTTCTGTTTCGCTCTTTCAGCCAACGAAAGCGCACAAACTTTCGCTTTTTTCATGACTTCTTCTTCGTCCATAACCAAAACTTTGTAATTTTCCATCAAAATTTTGCCGTCGACGATCATTGTTTTCACATCGCTGCCGGTCGCGGCATAAACAAGATGAGAGTAAATGTCAAAAATAGGCGATGCGTTTGCTTTTTGAATATCAACGAGAATCATATCAGCTTTGTTTCCGACTTTGAGAACGCCGGTTTGTTTGTCAATCACTTGACCGCCGTTTTTCGTTGCCATTTCAACAACCGCTTTCGCGGGAAGGGCGGTTGGGTCCATTGTACCGACTTTTTGCAAAATTGCGGCGGTTTTCATTTCTTCAAAAAGATTGAGATTGTTGTTTGACGCGCAGCCGTCCGTTCCAAGCGTTACCTTAACGCCGGCGTCCAGCATTTTTTGAATCGGCGCAATTCCGGAAGCCAATTTCATGTTGCTGATCGGATTATGAGAAACAGTGACACCTTTTTCAGCGAAAAGTTTAATGTCGCCGTCAGACATCCAAACACAATGCGCCGCCAGAACCGGAACTTTTTCCGTGTTCCAAAAATCGACGGCATCTAAATGATGAACAGAACACATGCCGTGATTTTCTTTCATATGATTCAATTCGGCTTCCGTTTCCAAAACATGAATATGAACGCCGACGCCGTCTTTTTCCGCCGCATTTTTAGCGCGCGCGATGAAAGATTGGCTGCACGTATTGGGTGCGTGCGGACCGTACATCGTTGTGATTCTGCCGTTTGCTTTGCCCTGCCAGTCACGAACAAGCTTCTCATTGGTTGCCAGCTCTTTGTTTCCTTTTTCTTCATTGCCGAATTCAATCATCCCGTAAGAAAGGCAGCCGCGGATTCCTGCAGCTTCAACCGCTTTCGCCGTTTCGTCCATGTAGAAATACATATCGCAGAACGCTGTCGTTCCCGAGCGAATCATTTCAAGACAACCGAGAAGTGAGCCATAATAAACGTCTTCTGCCGTCAAATTTGCTTCCGCCGGCCAGATTTTAGTTTCCAGCCATTCCTGAAGCGCCATGTCATCGGCATAGCCGCGCAACAATGTCATTCCGAGATGTGTGTGCGTATTGGACAAACCCGGCATGAGAATTGCGCCTTTTGCATCAATGACTGTGTCGGCGGCAATCGTATCGGCTTTGCCGTCCGTATTGTCTTCGATTTTTGAAATCAAATTTTTTTCAATCAAAAGCCGGCCGTTTGGGATTTCAGCGATGCCGTTTTTGTCCATCGTTACGATATAAGCATTTTTTATGAGTATTGACATGAAGATCACATTCCGATAAAATAAAAATAAATAAAATTTGAAAAACCAAAATATACTGACATAAATGAAACTTCTGATTTATAATGATTTACGAAAAGAGAGGCGATAAACAATTCATTGCAAGTTACAGTTGCAGTTACAACTACAGTTATAGTTACAGTTACAGCTACATTGCAGCAGCTTCTGCCGTCACAGTAAATACAGTTGCATATACAGCTGCTCAGCATGACAGACAGCCGCCCGCCCGCGAACCGCTCAAATTTCAAAAAAATAAATAAAACCCAATCCCGGCTTCAAAATTGCCGAAAAACGAACCAAATTTTTCAAAAAATAATAAGAACGAATCGATATTTCAACCAACAAAATCAAAAGAGATGGAAGATAAGCAATTTATATAATCAGCGCGACATTTATTCATAAAAAAAGAAAAAAGGATGGAAAGGCACTACCATGTCAGATCAAAAAGAAAAAGAGCAGCTGATGAAAAACCTGGAAAGAATTGAGCCGATCCTAAAAAATGAAGACGCGGTCGTTCACTGCAATTTTAAAAAAACATTAATTGCCGCCGACATTCACGGCGACGAACGCACACTTGAATTTATTTTAAAATTCGCTGAAAAGAAAAAGGTGGATTCATATATCTTTCTCGGCGATTATATTAACAAAGGACAGGAATCCATTGCCGTTTTAAACACTCTTTTTGAACTGAAACTGAAAAATCCTGAAAAAGTGATTCTGCTCCGCGGCAATCATGAAACCCGCAGTCTGAGTTCGTGGTTTGAATTTGCCGAAGATTTATCCGGAGATCATGAAATTTATGAAAAAGCCAATCGCGTTTTTGAAAAAATACCGATTGCTGCTGTATTAAATAAGAACATATTTTGCGTTCACGGATGCATTGCCGGCGGAAAAGAAGAAACGCTGAAAAGCATTTCAAAAAAAGAGCCGAAAAAATACATTTGGAACGACCCCGGACCCGAGGATGGATTGTCACCGTCGCCGCGCGGCAGCGGCGTTTACCGCGTCGGCCCCGATTTGGTTCGAAATTTCTTAAAACGGAGTGAATTAAAAATGATCATTAGAGGACACACTTCCCATACAGAAGGCGTCAGATTCTGGTTTGATGATTCGCTTGTTTCTTTATATTCAACATTTCCTTCCGACAATCCGAGTTTTTTAGCAGCAGTTGCGGTTGCCGATGAAAATGAAATCAAATTCCATTATTATTACAGGAAATACAGAAACAGTCCCGAGTGGCTGGAAGAAAAGAAAAAACTGGCATTAAAAAATAAAAAATGATGTTTTAGAATAAGGTGATTTTTTTACAAAAATGAAGATTTAACAAAAAATGAAGTTTATCTTCCATTTTCGTTTTGAAAGCACTTGTTTTATATTTTATGACGGCTTTTTTCAATTCGTTTGAATGAAACTTTTTTATGGATGACTTAATTCCAGATATTCAATAT